>NZ_CAWPNJ010000035.1:0-95954 GCF_963889195.1 Calothrix sp. FACHB-168 | reverse complement strand
CTCATTAATCAGTCTTTGATACTCGTGAATGAGTCTTTGATACTCATTAATCAGTCTTTGATACTCGTGAATGAGTCTTTGATACTCATTAATCAGTCTTTAATACTCATTAATCAGTCTTTGATACTCATTAATCAGTCTTTGATACTCATTAATCAGTCTTTGATACTCGTGAATGAGTCTTTAATGCTCGTGAATGAGTCTTTAATTCCCGTAAATGAGTCTTTGATACTCATTAATTAGCGGCACATCAATATATTCTAGAGGGCATGGCAGTGCCATGCCCCTACAATCTGTCGCATTCTTTTTTTAAATTGGTATGCGGTACAGATAACAGATATTTGACAAATGACCAATGACAAATGACAATCTGTCACATTCTGATTGCAAATCAGCCATTCACGAGAAAATCTCTAGCCCCTAGCCCCTAGCCCAGACACTCCCATCGGCCCGCGAGTGACGCCTAGCTGATTTTGCAACTTTAATTCTCGCCAGAGTTGAGAACCTGTAATTTCACCTTGCAGTAGTTGCTGGTAGCAATGTATGGTTTTACTCACCTGCTCTGGTGTTTCATTGACAAATTCGATGCGAAATTGACGTACACCTAAGCTTATAAGGCGCTGTACGTATTCTGCTCCAGTTTGGGCTGTGCCGTTAAATACAGTATTGCGACACCCGACATCTGCTTTCAGGACATGTTCGCTACCAACGCGATCGCGCAATTTTACTTCCTGTTTTTCACATGGTCTGCCACAGTTAGTATAATCTGTCCCGCTAGAAAGGAAAGCACAAAATACACAATGCTCCATGTGAAACATCGGCATGTGTTGGTGGATTGTCACTTCTAACCACTGGGGCGGACAACTAGTCAGCAAATTTTCGAGTTGGGTAATATTCAAGTCGTAGGATGCGGTTAACCGTTCCAAACCATAGCGCTGATGAAAGTAGTCTGCGGTTAAAGCATTAGCAACATTCAGGGAAAAATCACCAATACAGCGTTCTGCAGCAAAGAATTGTAGCTGATCGTAATTCCGCACTAAATACCCATCAGCATTACAATCACGCACCTGTTGCAGAATCCAATTTTCCCCAGGCTTAGTAATTCGCGGAGGTGCAACCCAAATAGAGGGGACTGTTGACTGTTGACTGTTGACTGTTGACTGTTGACTGCTTCCTTGGCGCACCATCTGCACTGCTTCCCGATAAAAACGGGGGTCTTCAAATTCACAGTACAGCGTGGAAATTCCAGCTTTAAGTGCGGCTTGGAGTTGCTTGAGGTTGCGGACTAAAACGATCAGTGAGGGGGAGGAAGAGGGGGATATACGGGGGGATGGGGGGAGTAAATCTTTGAAAGAAACATCAGAACGTAGTTCCCAACGTTGGGGTTGACTGCGTAACTCTGATAATTGAGAGACGATATCGCGCCGCATTCTGTTTAACTCACTCACAGGTATCATTACTGCACCATTGAGGTGATTGGTGAGGTTTCCTAAACAGAAGGGAGTATTACCCAAACGACCAAATTGTTCTTGTAAACGTTCTGTAGTTAGGGGTTTGGTATGTGCTTCTACCAGAGATATTGTAGAGTCTACCTGGACTACATGACCTTGTTTATCGCGAGCGATCGCAGTTAATAATCCATCAAGTTCGCCATAAATCTCTAAATCAATCGGGCGCTGAAATTGAGGATTTTCGCCCGCAAAGCTTTGCCGCAGTTGCTTATCAAGTTCTGGATCGCTAGTTTTCCAAACGCGATCGCCTACATGCACTCGCCTAAAGTTTAAGTCACTGCGACCAAATGTCAGCAATGTTTCTCTTCCTTTCTGGGTAACTGCGTAAACGCGCCCACCTTCTTCCTTCGCCTCTGGATGTCCGCAATCAAAGACAATTCCATCCCCAGGTTTCACAGGTGCTTCTAATTTAATAGCTACCTGTTCGTTACTAATGCGAATCACTTCCCCCAGGTACACCCCGCGCTTCTTCCCAAAGCGTCCATGTACCAATTCTTGATTGTTAATTCCCCCAAACCATCCTGTATAAATCCCACGAGAAAACGCCATTTCCAAGTTATACCGTTCCTCTTCTCGACTTTTCCCTGCGTCCCCTTCGCCCATCACCCGATCCAAAGCTTCCCGATAAACGCGAGTAACATTAGCAACATACTCTGGTGTTTTCAGCCGACCTTCAATTTTGAGAGAAGTTACCCCCGACTTCACCAATTTAGGGAGAACATCTAAGCCAGCTAAGTCTTGGGGACTGAGAAGATATTTGCGATCGCCTAAATTAACACTTTCTCCATCAGCGATTAACTCGTAGGGCATTCTGCAAGCTTGGGCACATTCCCCCCGATTCGCAGAACGTCCACCTAAAGCTTCACTCGTCAAGCACTGACCGGAATAAGCCACACACAAAGCACCGTGAACAAAGACTTCTAAAGGCAATGAAGCTTGATTTTGCTGGATTTGCTGCTGAATTTTGTTGATTTCCTTGAGAGAACATTCACGAGCTAGCACTACCAAATGACAGCCGAGAGATTTAGCAAAATCCACCCCAGCCGCGCTAGTGATAGTCATCTGCGTAGAAGCATGGATGGGAAAATCAGGTGATAGGTGACGGATAAGACGACATAAACCGACATCTTGCACAATGACTGCATCCACACCAGCAGCAATAATTGACCGTAAATATTGCTCTATCTCTGGTAGTTCTTGGGGAAAAATTAATGTATTAACTGTGACATATCCCTTCACACCCCGCAGGTGAAGAAAAGCCATTAATTGAGGTAAATCCGCCTCAGTAAAATTTTCCGCCCGCATTCTGGCGTTGAACCGATCCAAGCCAAAGTAAATTGCATCTGCTCCATTTTCCACAGCAGCTTTGGCGCACTCCCAGTTACCTGCTGGTGCGAGTAGTTCCGGACGTTGAAGGGTGAGTGAGTTGGGTTGAGGAGTCAGAGGGCGATCGCTTTTCATCAGGCTAGGAAAGGTTTAAGTAGCACCATAGTGATTTTATCGAAGTTAGTTAGGGATTGTGGGGTAAAAAGTGCGATCGCCATATTCAATATAGATTTATTCCTCTAAATCTTCCTTGTTGCTTTCAGCTGCTTGACGTAACGCTAAAAAGGCTTCTTTTAACGATTGGTTCACAGCACTTGCTGGTTCATCAATTACTAACTGTTGATAAGTTTCCAGAAAATTCATTCGTAACCTATGGAACAGATGTAGGAAATGACGAAGAAAACTGATGCAGTCTAGCACTACAAATTCAATGCCACCTGTGCGTTCATAAATACCTGAGGCATAGTCTTGTACAGATTGATCAATCTGCTCTGTGGTAATGAATATATAGTTATCAATTTTTTGAGATGAAGCTCTAATTTTTTGTATGGCACGGTTAAGATCGTCCACCGTAACCTTCTTCATTTTCATTTCGTAACTAGTTATTACATTGTCATCGTTGAAAAGCGTAATTTCAATATCTCCAAGTGCCCCTGTTTGTTCATCAGCTGCATTATGAGTTGTCAGAGGTAGAGCTATTTGTCCCAAATAACTTGAAGCGGCTGTGTAGGCAGCAGCCACAATTAAAACTGGCAATCTGCTAGAATTAGGACAATTTAAGTGTTGCTCAATTAACTTCACAATTGCTTCAGTAGAAAGAGGAATAGCGCCTTTAAGAGTTCTCAAATTGGCAATGAGACTAGTAAGGCGTTGCCGATTTTCATCTCTAATTATTAAAAGATATCTAATAGTTTCAGCCAGCATATCTTCAGCCAAGACTTGACCTTGATAAACATTATCGAGTAATTGCAGTACAGTCTTGTAAAGAATCGGAGGCTTACCAACTAAATTAACTTCTGGTGTGAGAATAATATTTCTGTTGCGCAGTGCTGGTGTAAGAAAAGCCGTTGTTGGGTTACATGGGAGTTCATGTTGATTAATAAAGCTTGTTATATATACTTCATCATATCTACGACCTGAATAACAGTCTGAGCCACTAATTTCGGTATAGGGTTTACGAATATCTAGGTTTGATTTGTGAGATTTTGCCAAACAACAAGCTAAAAGTAACCGAACACATGCTCGATTTTGAGGATGACGAGACACAAATTCTATATTTCTAGAAATGACAGCATCATCAATAACTGGTTGTGTTAAATCACCAACAACCTGATCAAAAGCTAAATCAAGGATAGCTGCTGGGGTTGACATTGAGATTCGGCCTTTTCTCGATTTTTAATCACAAATTCTTTTTCTATATTCTCAATATCGTAATTTATCCATAGCACTTCTGTTCTTAATCCTTTTGTCGAATGACAAGCCTTAGTCGGTGCAGTTATCGATTGCCAATCACCATATAGTTCTGACATTAAATCGCATTGATAACCAGAGATAGCAACTTTGCCTTTAACATTATGAAGAACCTGACTCAATTCTCGATGTTCATCATCTTTCATTTCATAAGCATAAGCTTGACTATCTCCTCTAGAAGCGTGTGGATAGGGAGGATCGCAGTAAAATAAAGTCTCTTCAGAATCGTAACGTTGAATAACTTTAATTGCTGAATCATGCTCAATTTGCACTCTTAAAAGCCTTTGCACAATTTCAGACAGATCCTCTACACTTCCTAACCATCTTGAAACTGCACCAGCCATACCTGCACGGCTTGTTAGTTTACAATGTGCCCATCTTCCAGAACTTGCTTTTTGTGCTAAACCAGTTCTTACTTGTCTAGCCCTAATAAAAAATCTTCTAGCTCGTTCAAAGTTAGATAAATCTGGTTTAGGCTGAGATATTGCGATCTCGAATTCTTCACGAGAGAAAGGCGTTAAACCTATAGCCTCAATTAAACTTTCTTTTTGTTCTCGTAGTACACGAAAAAAATTTACTACTTCACCATCTAAATCATTATATGTTTCAACGGGTGAAGGATTGCGATTAAGCAAAACTGCTGCCGAACCACCAAATGGTTCACAATAATGCTGGGCATTTGGCAAAAGTGGTAAAAGCCAATCAAGATGGCTGAATTTGCCACCATACCAGCCAAAAGCTATCAGCTTACTTTTACCCATTCTTTTATCCTTGTAGACTTTGCGTATCAAAACAGATGTCTAAAATAATATGGCATGAAAGCATAAAATCAGCGATCGCTTTCACCTTATCCCTCTACATCAGTGCTTTCAGCTTCTGATTCTCCAAGCTCAAATCGTACTTTGTTATATAAATCTTGCAAGGAAATTTCAAAAGGTACGGTTACAAGTGATATTGCTTCATCTTCTTCATCATATTCACGCAGCGCCCATTGTTTCTTACCCGTCTTAGAAAATTGTTCTACGTAAATCCGGTTTTGGTCGATTAATAAATATTCTTTAAAAGTGGGAATTGTTCGGTAAGCCTCAAATTTATCATGATAATCGTAGGCTTTGGTTGATTTTGATAATACTTCAATAATTACCTGTGGATTGAGGATTATATCTGTACGCTTGTGATAGCAATCTACATTACCCGCCACAATTATGACATCGGGATAAGTGTAAATTCTTTTTTTAGGTATACACAACCGCATCTGAAAAAAGAAAACTTGGTAATTTAGTTTTTTAAATGCAAAATTTAACGCAGCCGCAAAATTTCCCCCAATGTAATTATGATTGATGGATTCATGTGCCATTGGAATTATTTGCCCATCAATATATTCGCTTTTGTAGTCAGCAGCTTCCTCTAACTCTAAATATTCCTCTGGGGTGTAGTATCGCTGTTGTGTGACTTGCATAATTTTTGGGAATAGCGATCGCATTTAACATTGCATGTAACGAACAGTCTAACGCGGTTAACCCCACAATCTCCTGCCAGCTTTGCCATTTAATCTCTCATGGTTATCTTCCAACAAAGCGGGAATATCTAAATTTTCCGGACACCTGGGTAAACAATCTCCACATTCTGTACAACGATTCGCTTTCATTCCAGGGAACCAATGACCGGCATTTTCAAACATGCCATAGCGATATTTAGCATAATCTGTCATGTCATAGGCTACTGCTAAATTTCGTAACCGCAATACTTCAGGAATATTAATATTTTCTGGGCAAGGTAAACAAGCATAGCACTGGCTACATTTCTCGGTTCCTAAAGTAATTTGCTGTTGATTTGCTAACCGTTCAAAAGCTGCTATTTCTACTGCTGTTAATTCATCAACATTATCAGCAACTTGCAAAGGTGCAATTAATTCTTCTGGGGTGGCTGGCCCTACACTTAAAGTAGTAATGCGGCGATCGCTCAATAAAAAGCGATAATTTAACTCTAAGGGTGAAAATGGTGCGCACAAATCTTTCAAAGTTTGGGGTGGTGTGTACAGTCTTCCCCCTTTATCTGCTGGAGAAATGATAAAAATCCCCATATCTTTCTCAGCAGCTAATTGAATAGCTGGTGAATGACGTTGAAAAAAATAGTAATAATGCAGATTGACAAATTCAAATAAATCTGTATTTATTGCTGCCTGAATTAAATCTAACGATCCGTGAGTAGAAAAACCCACATGGCACACCTTACCATCTGCGATCGCTTCTTGTACAGCTTGGATACAACCAGCTTGCACTAATTCGAGATGTTCCCAAGTATTTAAACCATGAATTCCCAAACAATCGAGATAATCTAGCTGCAATTTTTCTAGAGATTCATCAATATAGCGACGCATGGTATCAGCATCGACTGTTGGCGGAATTTTAGTAGTGATATAAAGTTGGGAACGAGGTACAGACAATCCAGCTTGGAGTGCTTTACCAAAAAACTCCTCACTTTTGCCGTAACCTCTAGCCGTTTCAATATGATTAATACCTAACGCCAAGGCTTTTTCAATGGTTTGATATGCATTTTCAGCATCAGCTAAATAGCGCATTGTTCCCAAAGAAAAAACAGACAAATTTAAATTAGTTTTGCCAAAGCGTCGATATTGCATAAATGTTAGTTGTCAGTTGTCAGTCGTCAGTTGTCAGTTGTCAGTTGTCAGTTGTTAGTCGTCAGTTGTCAGTTGTTAGTTATGTTAGTTAATTATTGACTATTGACTATTGACTATTGACTATTGACTATTGACTATTGACCATTGACCATTGACTCATAAGAAGAAAAAATAAAGAAATTGTGTGCTTTTCTTTACTTCTTCTTCCTAGTTGTTTATTGTTGAGTTTGTTTATTGTTTTTGATTGAGCAATTAACACTGAACTTTCTAACTTTCACCATTACCAAAGCGTTTGATCAAATCTTCAGGACGGAGATTTGAGACAAATTCGCGGAAGGCTTGTTGTTCTGCTTCATCGGCGTCACGATCTACGGGGATAGAAGCATCTGCAATTACTTCTTCCATTACCCAAATGGGGGTATTTGTACGCAAAGCAATGGCGATCGCATCGCTAGGACGGGAATCAATTTCTTTTGTAGTCTCTCCTTGCTTGACTATTAATGCTGCATAAAAGGTATCCTTTTGCAAGGAATGAATAATTACTTTTTCTAGAGTCAAATTCCAGGTTTCGAGAATATTTACAATTAAATCGTGAGTTAAAGGCCGTGGAGGCTTTTGACTCTCAATTGCACCCGCGATCGCTCTTGCCTGTTCTTGACCAATGTAAATTGGTAAAGCCCGGCGATCGGATGAATCTTTGAGAAGTACAATTGGGCTGCGGGTTATGGCATCTAATGCTATGCCAGCGACTCTCATTTCAATCATTGGCGCTTGCCTCTACGCTCCTTGGAGTACTTGGTTAGGAAGTAACAAATAATACCCTTTATGGGTTAAGTCCGGCACAGAAATAAACATAGGCATTTGTTCTCTATAATTGCTGATATTGAACTTGAACTTGATGTGAACACCAGATTAAGTCAAAGTGGTCTACTTAGACAATATCCTGATTACCCAAGTATGCCTTGTTCAGGATGTTAATGTGATAATATCCCTATCTTAAATAAAGTCAGAAAATATACTTTGATTTTGCAACATTTATGGAGGGAATTACGAGGAGATTTTAGGCAAAATTAGGCAGTAAATAGATTTACTTTGGCGAACAAGCTGTGTTTACAGGACTAATCCAAGCTTTAGGAACCATGAAACCCTTAGGGGGAGATTCTTGGCAAATCACTTGTGTAAGTCAGTCATCTGATTTAATTATGCAGGATCTGGCTTATGGCGATAGTATTGCTGTTGATGGTGTTTGTCTAACCGTAGAAGAAGTTTTAAAGGACGGTTTTATTGCCACTGCATCACCAGAAACTTTACGCCGCACCACATTGGGACAAGAGGACACACCACAAAAATATGTTAACCTCGAAGCTTCGTTACGGGTAGGGAGTAAAGTCGGCGGTCATTTTGTCATGGGTCATGTAGATGGCGTAGGTTGGTTAATATCAGCAGAACAAACAGCTACTTCTTGGGAAATGACCTTTAAAGCATCTGAGGCGATCGCTCGGTACATTGTGCCCAAAGGTAGTATTGCTGTCAATGGCATTAGCCTCACTGTAGCCGCCTACGAACCAGAAATCAGCCAATTTACAGTAGCGGTAATCCCCCTCACCTACGCCGACACCAATCTCCGTTATTTAGTATCTGGGAGTTTGGTAAATCTTGAAGGAGATATTCTGGGCAAATATGTCGAGAAATTCCTTTATGCCGGCAAACCAAACCCTAATTCTCAGGAAGATTCTCATTCTGATGGAATTACCCCGGCATTCCTGGCAGAACATGGATATATTTAGGGGGCATAGGGCATAGGGCATGGGGCATTGAAACAATTTTGGATTTTGGATTTTGGATTTTGGATTTAGATTGGAATCCAAAATCACAAATCTAAAATCTAAAATTCCTTGTCCCCTTTCCCTAGCCCCTCTACGAACCAGGTTGCTTATCCAACTGGGCTGTCTGCAGGCTGCGGAGCAAGTTGCTCAAGCCGGTTTCTAAGTATACGCCTGGGTTAGTTGCTACCCAACCATTGGGCGACAGGTGGCGGACTTCAAAGTGCAGGTGGGGGCCTGTAGAGTTACCAGTGCTACCAACTTGACCAATGACAGTTCCCGCTTCCACAAACTGACCGGGACGCACAAAGATTTGTGACATGTGACCGTAGAGAGTTTGCTGGGCTGAACTGTGGTTGATGGTGACGGCTAAACCATAGCCACCCATCCAGTTAGCAGATTCTACTTGACCGCTAGCAGCAGCTAGGATTGGTGTACCTGTGGGTGCGCCAATATCTGTACCAGCGTGGAAACGGCGATCGCCTGTGATCGGGTGAATCCGCCAGCCAAACAATGAGGTAATTGGTGCTGGAATCGATAAGGGGAACATCATTCCCTGACCGCTATAAGCAACTCTACCTGCATAAGGAATTTGCGGTAAGGTGGATGATAATGGAAAGTCGTAAGCAACTGTGCTAGGCCGGGGTGCAAAGTTACCGTCAGCCATTGGTGCTGATAAACTACCTGCACTGGGAGCGATTGGCGTTGCACTGACTGTGGTTGTATTCGCAAAATAACCAGGGCTAGGAATAAAGCGATTGGGGTTATAGTCGCTCTTACCTACGCTAGAAGCAATCCGATTTGCAACATTATTCGTAGGAGTTGGCAGATTACGCCATCTGCGACTGCTACCAGTAGCGGCGATTGGTCTAACAACGTTAGTATTGCCTAAATTTGCAGTTTGGCTTCTTCTTAACCAACTGGGCGGGGTTTTGCTATTTCCATCAGCTACAGTCTGGCTACTGGGTGCTTTGCCACAAAGACTATCTGATATAGCTTGTCCTGTGGGTAAAGTCGCTTTACAGCCGCTAGAGCGTTCGGTAATGATGACAGAATTAGGCGCTTGATAAGTGCCGCCAACTTTGTAATCAGTGGGGTCAATATAAGCGTTGTTGTAATCTTCCTTGGGTTTGACTTCCGTGCTACCCACTGGGCTTTTGGTAGTTTGGGGTGGTTGAGCAACTTCGGGAAGTTTCTCAGGTACAGTGCGTGGCGTAGGTGCAGGTTTTTCTTGATTGACTCTGGCTGGCGCTACCTGAGAAGTTTCTGCTTGTGGTTTAGCCTGTCTGATCACAACAGGTTCAGTCGCTTGTGTTTTCGTTGGTTGCGCCTGTCTAACTGGTTGTGGAGATTGGGAGACAGTCCCCCGTTGTAATCTCTTTTTCAGTCTGGCACGTCGTTCTGAAAATTCTACTTGGGGACGAGTTACCTCTGAATTTACAGTATCTTGTTTAACTGGAATTTTAACTGGGGTAGTCGGTTGAGAATTTTCAATAGTAGGAACGATGTTGTCTATAGAAGTTTCCGTTTGCGCTAGCACCAAACTATTACCCAGAAGGCTAAAGCTACTCAGCCAGCAGAGGCCCTGTGCTGGTAGCGTGGAAGCAAAGCGTTTTGTTGTCACTAGCAAACGTTTATGGGCAGAGTTATGTGGCTGCGTCATTTGTTCTCTCAAATTTTTGCTAAATAATCTAAACAGAATGATGCCGGTGGTTTGTCTTGCCCAAAGAGCGAAATTTTAAACAAACCTTAAATTAAACCGAAGATTTTTGGTAACCCAAACTGATTGTACCGGGTTGAATGTAAATTTCTGGTAGAATTGTTTCCTTTGTATTATAAGTTTCTAGGTTAACTCGTAAATTACCCTGAGGTGTCACCCCAACTATTGTGCCTACGTGGTCGTTAACTTGGATGCGATCGCCCATATTCGTCAGTAAATCTAGATAGCGAGATAAGAGTACGTTTACTCCTTCTTTAAAAAGGCACTGAATACCGGATTCTATCCCTAATAAAACCTGAGCAGTTAACATTTCTAGACAAGCAATGAGTTTGACAGGCTGAGAAGCTTGCCATAATTCTAAGTTGATTCCGGTGTCTGGCACGGGATTTGCCCAGTTAATTCCTACACCAATAACTGCTTGGGTAATTTTCCCCTGATTAACTTTAGTCTCCGTTAAAATACCACCTAACTTCCGACTGTCTAAAACTAAATCGTTAGGCCATTTAATTCCGACGTTGATACCGCAGTTACGCAATTGTGCTGCAATCCCCCAAGCAGTAGCAAAGGTGAGTTGGTAACTGTCTGTAGCTGCTATTTTGGGGTGCATTGCTACGGAAATATATAATCCCCCATCTGCTGAAATCCACTGGCGACCCCATTGTCCGCGCCCAGCCGTTTGCTGAGTCGCAATTACTACGCATCCTGGTTCCGCCCCCTGTGCTAGCAAATTCCAGAGGGTTTGATTCGTTGAAGCTACACTATCAAAAATATGCAAAGAAAATGGTAAATATGAATACTGCCGCCCTGAATCCAAGGCTGCTGTCAAAGTTTGCAAATCAAATCCCACGCAGTTAACCTAAATCCCGTTCTACAAGTTAGCATTAATTGATTGGCAATTTTAAATTTGAGACTACCGATTTGAGATTGTTTTAGTTCATGCCTTCAAAAGCACTTGACGACAGTGCCAACAACAGCGAAAATCCCAAGGGAAAGTTTGCTGAATTGGTAAAAGCAATCCAAAATCCAAAATCCAAAATCCAAAATTGTTTGGCTGATGTTTTTCTGTTTAGGTTTGGTTTAAGATGCACACTTGGCACTGGCGCAATTGGCAAGGAATGCCCTACCTTACTTGTAGTCTCCTCGAACCTTGGTCACACGGATTTTTTACCCATCCGTTTTGGCCGCGATCGCCCCAAGAGTTAACACAGGTGCTACAACCAGAGGCATCAGTTTATCGCTTGAAACAGGTTCATGGCAATACTGTACTCACCCCGCAGGAAGTTGAAACGAAGTTAATTACCGGTGGGGATGATGTAGATGGCGAAGGTGAATCTGCTTTAGCTTCTGCAGATGGTTTAATTAGCGAGAAAGCTTTGCAAGCTGTATGGGTAGCCAGCGCTGATTGTACGCCTGTGTTGATTGGCGATATCAAAACCGGACAGGTAGCCGCAATTCACGCAGGTTGGCGGGGAACGGCGAAAAAAATTGTCCCTCAAGCGATCGCCCGTTTACAAGCCCAAGGTAGTCAGTTAGAAGATTTGCGGATTGCAATGGGGCCTGCGATCGCTGGTGAGGTTTACCAAGTCTCTGTGGAAGTAGCGGCAGAAGTTGGGGGTAGTATTATATCACATGAAGACGCAAATGCAATAGTTGATGCTTTGCACGAACTGGCTAATTCTCCTTTAATTGCTGATGATGAGGCGGGGAAAGTCAAATTAGATGTGCGTCGGGTAAATACTTTACAAATAGAAGCTTTGGGAATTAGCGGCGAACAAATTGCGATCGCACCTTATTGTACCTATCAAACACCAGAGCATTTCTTTTCCTACCGCCGAGAACAACAAAAAAAGGTTCAGTGGTCAGGAATTGTGAGTTTTGGTAATTAATTTATCATTCAAAGTGCGATCGCGTGAGTGATTCGCTTGAGAATTTGGAGAATTGCATACAGTTCTCTATTAGAAGTAAATAAAGCAAATACCCGCGATAAATCATATTGTGGTGTAGGGTTTTGCGTTAATTTAATAAATAAAACATCATCTCCATTAGTCACCATCCCAAAAACAGGTTTATCGGGGTGAGGATTAGCCATGAGATAAGCTAGTGCTTGCGGTATAGCTGACCAAGCCGAAAGCGTAGTTTTTTTGGACTCTAATACCACTACCCAAAACTGATTTTGCAGCACCAAAACATCAATTCTTCCCCGCAATATTTCCTCCCCATCATTCAGCACCAATTCTACAGATGCTTCAGCCTGAATCTTAAAAGGTGGGTCGTAAAAACCTGCTAATGCTAATAAGGGGGACACTACCAATAACATGACTGTCCCTTCTAATAAATCACCTTCACCACGATGATACAGATATCTACGGCGCAACACATCCAGAGAAGCTTTTTCAGATTCAGTAATTTCTGGTAATTCTGTAACCCATTCCGTAAAAAATTCCTCAGATTCATTCCGAGTTAAATTAAATCGAGTTTCCGTATCTTTTAGGGTGGTAATTGCTTCTGTAATTGCTGTTATTTGCGTCATAGCTTTTTACAGACATAAAGTGCTAACTTTAAATTAGGGAAGAAATAATTCTGAAAATGGTATGGTAATTTCGGGAAAAGCCAATGGCGCTATAACTGCATCTTCAGCTAAAATAACTATATCTTGATAGCCTGATTCTGTTGGCTGACGCAAAATATAAACTTGGCGTTCAATAACATCTAAAATCCAGTAATCTGCGATATTGGCTTTAGCATAAATCAGAGCTTTTTCATTAAAATCAATGTCAAAAGTACTATAAGAAACTTCAATTAACAGTAATATTTCTGAGGATATCGGGTGATGATCGCCATAGGCTGCTGGATCGATGCGGACTACAGCGATATCTGGTTCTGGTTCAGAAGTCGCCAAAGTAATAGGTAGCTGCATTCTTACATGAGCTTTTCCCATTAGTTGGGCTTTAAAATAATCACATGCTCGCTGGGTTGTACCCGCATGGGGTGGTTTTTGTGGACTCATTTGAATTATCCGACCATCTAAAAGTTCAACGCGATCGTTAGCATTCAGAATACCAGCATCAATCATCCGATGATACTCTTCCACCGTCCACAGGCGATTTTGAGTAGCGGTCATGGTTATGACTCCCTATATTCAAGACTACTGTTTTCTATTGTCTCTTATTTGTTATTAGTCAACAGTCAACAGTCAACAGTCAATAGTCAATAGTCAACAGTCAATAGTCAATAGTCAATAGTCAAAAATCATAAATTTTGAATTTTGAATTTTGAATTTTGAATTTTGAATTAGTTTATTCTCCCTTAATTTCCTGATATTTCTGTTGATATGTAGCTAACTTCTCTTGCACCTGTGGCGACACAAACGTACCTGCGGGAATCGCTTTTAGTAAATTTATTGCTTCCTGTAATTTCTCCTTAGCTTGTGTCATAATTACTGCTTCTTTAGGTGCATTTTTGATGATAAAAGCCGCTTCTTGAGCTAATTTATCGGCAGTTTCTAATTTTGAGGCTGCATTTTTCTCTAGGTTTACTCTTTTGCTAATAGTCGTATAGTTACCCCGATATGTAGCTAATTGAGTTTGAACTTTACTAGAAACAGATGTACCTTGAGGCGAAGATTCTAGCAATTTGACGGCTTGTTGCCATTTATCTTGTGCTTGTTGCCAATCTTTGAGCGGTAAGGGAGTTTTTTGCACTAAAACTGCTGCTTCCATACCCAGCTTTTGAGCAGATTTTAAATTAGATACAGAAGTTTTTTCCTGTTTAAGCTTTTGCTCTTGTTGGATATGCATAATATAATTTGTTGCTGTCCAAGTGCTAAAGCCTAATACCAATACACTTACACCCAAAGCGAAAAACTTCTGTGTTTTGTTGTCAGCGATTAGTTGTCTTAATCCTGCTATTGTTGGATGCTTTGGTAGATTATTTAAGGCTATTTCTGCCTGCTCTAATAAAATCTTTGTATCTACAATTAAATTGTGAATTTTTTCTTGAAATAATTCACACTCATAAATAATATCGGCTAATGCTTGGCAGTTACCACCACTAGAGATGATGAATCCATATTCATCGTCAAACCACTCTAGCTCTAAGCCAGAATTACCGCAAAAGGCTGATAAATTGAGTAGTATTAATAAAATATTTTGCGTATTCTTAATATTTTCAAATACTTCTGTAGATTTTTGCTGTAGTTGCAATAATTCTTCTTGAGAATTAACAATTTGCTGATGTTGCTGCTGTAAAACTCTAGATTTACCATAAGCTAAGTCTATTTGCAGCTTGGCTTCGAGTTTTTGGAATTGGCTGGATAAGCTAGGATAGTTAATATTACTACTAAGTTGGTTAATAAATTGGGCATTACTTAAAATATCTTCAGAAATTGTCTGTAGTAATTCTCCCCATTCTAACCAACGGCTAATTTTTGCTTCTAAATCGTTGAAAGATAGCTTATTAGCACCAGTACCAAATTTTTCGGCGATGAATTTTTCGCCAGTTGTCAGTAAAGGTGCAACGAAACAACTATCAGAACTTAATAGAGAATTTTCTGTACTTCCAGCAGCTGCGCTACCTACTGAACTATTAATTTTTGCAACAGCTAATTCTTCTGCGATCGCACTTTTTAAATTACGCAGTTTTTCTTGAATAAAATTTAGCCGGATAATTTCTTGCTTAATCGCATGAGAATCACCAATAGTGAGCTTAAGACTCTCAACAAGTTTTGTCAATTCATGTAGCAGCTTTTCCAGATTCGCCATAAATACCCCTTGGGGATGGGTTGAAAGATTATGCCAAACAATTAAAATGACTGTGCGGCTTGGCGATCGCAATTTTGGATTTGAGATTTGAGATTTTAGATGGGGGATTTGAGAGATGTGGGATGTAAAATCTCTGGAATTACCAAAATCTCAAACCAGGCTATTTCCGCATGTGGTATTACAAAAAAACCACGCCTGTTGCAGCTGAGTATCCTCGTTAATGAAAAAATCTCAGGAACTGTAAAGATATAGTTCCCAAAAATCCTGTTAAAGTAACAACTTAAGTTAGAATTTTGCAGAAATTTTGCAACTACCTCGTAGTTAACGCATGAATGAAACTGATTTAGCTTTTACTCCCGCATTAGATTTGGCGCAATTAATCCGTCGCCGGGAAATTTCGCCTGTAGAATTGGTAAATATTTATTTAGGAAGAATTGAGCGATTAAATCCGCAATTAGGAAGTTATTTTACAGTGACGGCAGAATTTGCGATCGCAGATGCAAAAGCCAAAACTGAATTTCTCGCCACTAATTCCCAACTCCCGCCTTTTTTTGGCGTACCGATTTCCATCAAAGATTTAAACGCTGTCGCAGGTGTCCCCTGTACTTACGGCAATCCGGCATTAATTAACAATATCCTCAACTATGATGATGGGGTAGTAACGCGAATTAAACAAGCTGGGTTTGTGATTTTAGGTAAAACCGCCACATCGGAGTTAGGTTCTTTTCCTTACAGTGAACCTGCGGGTTTTCCTCCGGCGAGAAATCCTTGGAATTTAGATTACACCCCTGGCGGTTCTAGTGGTGGTGCTGCCGCAGCCGTCGCTGCAGGGTTGTGCGCGATCGCCCAAGGTTCCGATGGCGGTGGTTCCATTCGGGGGCCTGCGGCTTGTTGTGGTGTGGTAGGTATCAAACCATCACGGGGAAGAGTGACAAACGCGCCTGTAGGCGATCGCTTGGCGGGAATTGCCACTAACGGCCCCCTTACCCGTACTGTTGCGGATGCAGCAGCACTTTTAGATACTATATCAGGTTATTTCCTGGGCGATCCTTATTGGTTACCAGAACCACAGTCATCTTTTCTCGCCGCTACAGAAAAACCACCAGGGGAATTACAGATTGCTTACACTACTATCATTCCGCCTCTAGGTGCAGCAGATGCTAACTGCGAGCAAGGCGTATTACAAACAGTTAAGTTATTAGAACAGCTGGGGCATAAAATAGAAGAGAAATCCCCAGATTTTAGCGGCTTAATCGAACCATTTCAAATTGTGTGGCAAGCTGGAGTGGGTGCGGCGGGAATTCCTGCGCCAGCATTACAACCATTCAATCAATTTTTGTTAGCGCGATCGGGTTCGGCGGCGGAATATTTAAAAGCTGTGGCGCAAATGCAAATCGTATCGCGGCAAATCATCGGGTTTTTTCATAACGTGGATGTATTGGTACTTCCAGTATATTTACATACACCGATTAAAGTGGGAGAATGGGCAGATTTGAGTCCAGAAGAGACATTCCAAAATATTATTAACTGGATTGCACCATGCCCGGTAGCAAATGCGACAGGACAACCCGCGATCGCAATTCCTGTCAGCTTTGATAGTAACGGCGTACCCATTAGCGTACAGTTAGTTGGTAAACCTGGTGGAGAAGAAACACTCATCAGCCTAGCCGCACAATTAGAAGCTGCTAACCCTTGGTTACAGCATCGCCCAGGGATGGCGGTGTAATTTTATGCCAGCCTCATAACAACAAATCTCAGAAATTACCTTGTTTGCAGATTTATTACAGCAAATAAGGTAAATTTGCAACCGTAAGTTTAAGTATAATGACAAAATACCAATAAAACGACCCTGGCTTTTGAAGGGGGTTGGGGGATCTGAGTACGTAAGTTGTGAGGTTTTACCTTGAAAAGCGAATTAAGATCGAGATCAAGAGATATTTTATAACTTACTGCATGAAACGCATCGTCTTGATTGCTGGGTTTGAATCCTTTAACGCTGACTTGTATAGAAAAGCGGCGTTTTTAGCTAACTCTCGCTGTTTAGATTTGGATATTCGCGTGTTTAGCGATCGCGATATTACCACCAAGCGTCAGGAAGTAGAAACCGCACTCCAAGGCGCTGAGGTATTTTTTGGCAGTTTAATATTTGATTATGACCAGGTTTTGTGGCTGCGCGATCGCATTTCGCAAATTCCCATCCGTCTAGTGTTTGAGTCGGCTTTGGAATTGATGAGTCTAACCAAGCTGGGCGATTTTGCTATTGGCGATAAACCCAAAGGTATGCCCAAACCAGTAAAATTTATTCTCGATAAATTTAGTAATGGTAGAGAAGAAGATAAACTCGCTGGTTATATTAGCTTTTTAAAAGTAGGGCCGAAATTACTCAAATATGTGCCAGTACAAAAAGTTCAAGATTTACGCAACTGGTTAATTATCTACGGTTATTGGAATGCTGGTGGTGTAGATAATGTTGCGTCATTATTTTGGACATTAGCAGAAAAATATTTAGGCTTAAAAATTGGCGATATTCCCGCACCTGTGGAAACGCCAAATATGGGTTTATTGCATCCAGATTATCAAGGTTTTTTTGAATCACCAAAAGCATATTTAGAATGGGGCATGGGGCATGGGGCATGGGGCATTGGAAATACAGATAAGTCAGATTGTCCAGTTGTTGGTATTTTACTGTACAGAAAACATGTTATTACAAAACAAACATATATTCCCCAACTAATTAGACGTTTTGAAGCGGCTGGTTTAATTCCCTTACCAATTTTTATTAATGGTGTAGAAGGGCATGTAGCTGTCAGAGATTGGATGACAACTGACTATGAAATTCAGCAAAGAGAACTTGGTAATATTGAAACTCCTTCTCTTTCCAAAGAAGCGGTGAAAGTTGATGCTGTTGTGTCTACAATTGGTTTTCCTTTAGTTGGCGGCCCTGCAGGTTCAATGGAAGCAGGGCGACAGGTGGAAGTTGCTAAACGCATTTTAACAGCAAAAAATGTACCTTATTTTGTTGCTGCACCGTTATTAATTCAAGATATTTATTCTTGGACTCGTCAAGGAATTGGCGGTTTACAAAGTGTAGTTTTATATGCTTTACCTGAACTCGATGGGGCGATTGATACTGTTCCCCTGGGTGGTTTGGTGGGTGAAGATATTTATTTGATTCCCGAACGAGTACAGCGATTAATTGGTAGGGTAAAAAGCTGGATTAATTTACGTCAAAAATCTGCATCAGAGCGGAAAATAGCGATTATTTTATATGGTTTCCCTCCTGGTTATGGGGCTGTGGGTACGGCTGCTTTATTAAATGTGCCACGCAGTTTATTAAAATTCCTCAAGGCATTGAAAGAACAAGGGTATACCATAGGCGATTTACCGGATGATGGGGAAGAGTTAATTCGCTGGGTAAAAGAAGCAGATGAAAGTATTAATGAAGGAGAGAAAGATACAATCCCTGCTTCAGTTAACGTTCGCACCTTGGAGAAATGGTTAGGCTATCTCCGCACTTCTCGCATTGAAAAGCAATGGAAATCTTTGACGGGAACGGGGATTAAAACTTACGGTGATGAGTTTCAAATTGGCGGCGTACAGTTAGGAAATATCTGGATAGGTGTGCAGCCGCCGTTGGGTTTACAAGGCGACCCGATGCGGTTAATGTTTGAACGCGATTTAACTCCCCATCCCCAATATGCAGCTTTTTATAAGTGGTTGCAAAATGAGTTTCAAGCTGATGCTGTGGTGCATTTTGGAATGCATGGAACTGTGGAATGGTTACCGGGTTCGCCTTTAGGAAATACGGGTTATTCTTGGTCGGATATTTTATTAGGAGATATCCCTAATCTATATATATATGCGGCGAATAATCCTTCAGAGTCAATTTTGGCGAAGCGTCGCGGTTATGGGGTATTAATTTCTCATAATGTCCCGCCTTATGGTCGTGCTGGTTTGTATAAGGAATTGTTGGCTTTAAGGGATTTGATTTCTGAGTATCGGGAAGATCCAAAAAAGAATTATGTTTTAAAGGAAGGTATTTGTCGGAAAATTGTTGATACGGGATTGGATGCGGATTGTCCGTTGGAAGATGCGAAAAGGTTGGGGATTCCTTTTAGTTATGAAAATGTGCGGATGTTTAGCGCCCATGTTTTTGATGATTATTTGGTGAAGTTGTATGAGTATTTGCAGGTTTTAGAAGGGCGGTTGTTTTCTTCTGGGTTGCATGTTTTGGGGGAGGAACCGGATGAGGAAAAGTTGGCGGGGTATTTGGAGGCTTATTTTGGAAATGAACCGCAGAGGCGCAGAGAACACAGAGAGGAGGAGGAAGAAATTAGAGATTTATTAATGCAATCGACTGATGAGTTGGGGAATTTGTTGAGGGGTTTAAATGGTGAATATATTCCGCCTGCGCCTGGTGGTGATTTGTTAAGGGATGGGCCGGGGGTGTTACCTACGGGGAGAAATATTCATGCTTTAGACCCTTATAGAATGCCGTCGCCTGCTGCCTATGAACGGGGTAGGGAAATAGCGCAAAAAATTATCGCCCAGCATTTACAAGAACATGGGAAATATCCGGAGACTGTGGCGGTGATGTTATGGGGTTTGGATGCGATTAAAACTAAGGGTGAATCCTTGGGGATTTTGTTGGAATTGGTGGGTGCTGCACCTGTGAAGGAGGGAACGGGGAGAATTGTTCGTTATGAGTTGAAACCTTTGGCTGATGTGGGACATCCGCGAATTGATGTGTTAGGAAATCTATCGGGTATTTTCCGCGATAGTTTTGTGAATATTATCGAGTTATTAGATGATTTGTTTCAACGGGCTGCTGATGCTGATGAACCTGAAGAAAAGAATTTTATTAGAAAACACGCTTTGGCTTTAAAGGCGCAAGGGGTGGAGAATGTATCTGCAAGGTTGTTTTCTAACCCGGCTGGCGATTTTGGTTCGTTGGTGAATGACCAAGTTGTTGATGGTAATTGGGAATCGGGTGAGGAGTTAGGTAATACTTGGCAAAGTCGCAATGTGTTTAGCTATGGTAGACAAGATAAGGGACAGGCTAGACCTGAGGTTTTGAATACTTTATTAAAAACAAGCGATCGCATTGTCCAAGAAATTGATTCGGTAGAATATGGTATTACCGATATTCAAGAATATTACGCTAATACTGGTGGATTGAAGAAAGCCGCCGAAAAACAGCGCGGAAAGAAGATAACCACTAGTTTTGTTGAAAGTTTCTCGAAAGACACCACACCCCGCAATTTAGATGATTTACTGCGGATGGAATACCGCACGAAGTTAGTAAATCCCAAATGGGCGCAAGCAATGGCTAATCAAGGTTCTGGTGGGGCGTTTGAAATCTCCCAACGGATGACGGCGTTGATTGGTTGGGGCGGTACTGCGGATTTTACTGATGATTGGGTATATGACCAAGCTGCGGATACTTACGCCTTAGATGCAGAGATGGCGGAAAAGTTACGCAAAGCCAACCCGGAAGCCTTTCGGAATATAGTAGGCAGAATGTTAGAGGCCCATGGGCGGGGTTTTTGGCAAGCAGATAAAGATAAGTTAGATAAGTTACGTCAGTTGTATGAATTAACTGATGAAGAGTTGGAAGGCGTGACAAGTTAATCCTCATGACAGAGTAGAGGTGCATCAGCTTGTGCTACAACCTGGAATGATTGAGTTATGGGTATCTTACAGCAGTTTTCACCTATTTGAACCACATCTATCGTAGGGAACACCGACAATCTTTTGGTACATACAATAATTTTACTGATGCCGTGCCCCTACAGCGTGGTCTATTTACCTGAAAATATCTGTAATATCGCATAGATGATCTCCAGGTTATTTAATTTTTGTCTGCCGAGCTAGCAAATGAAATAAATTGTTATCCACCCTGAAGCTCTAAAAGAGCTTGATGCAGCAATAGCTGATTATAAAGCTCAAAAAGTAAGCTTATGACTAGATTTAGTATCTGAAGTGGAAAATGTTATTCTTAAGATTCAGTATGTCTATTATTTATCTAAAGACCAGACTTGAAGTTTTTTATATTGATATAAGATTGGTATACCACTTCTACCACCCTGTGATATTAAAAAAACATCTCCTTTATGATTGATATCTGAAACATCAAAAGTTTGAATGTAGATATCATTAACATAAAATATAGCTTTTTTATCCTTGACAATTAAACTTAATTTATTTGCGTCTTTATCTGAAAGATTAATATTTGATAATTGACCATTATAATAGTCCCCTGCTGGTGATTTGAATTTCCATTCTTTCGTTGAACTAATCACGATATCGAAACCTTTGCGATTAGAATCGTTTAAATCATTGCTTGTATTATCTTTAAACGCAAAACCATAAGCCCAATTATCCGCAAGTGTAGCGTAATAGGGGTTATCAAATTGGCATTCAATAATAAAATTATGAAGATACACATTTGTTATACGTTTAGCTAGTGTTCCACCTCTTATATGCTCGCCTATATCACCACCTTCGCTATTTGAAAGTAATTCAGCCTGCTGCTTTAGCATTCCTAGCTGGACTAATTGAGATACCTGCTTAAAATATTCAGATGTCTCTGATGCTGGTTCGTTGATTACTGAAAGCTGCTTTTGGGGTAAATTTTCCTTCTCATTAATATTTGGCTTCTTCTTGAGAACTGGAGTAAGTTGCTCTGGAATACCTGCTAACCTAATTGCAGCACAACCAAATTTATGAGCAAATTCCACGGGCTTTCCTGCACCTAAAGCATCGTAAAAACCTACAGCAAATTCAATTGCTGCTTTATCTGGGATCGCCTTTTTCATACCAATTACATAATTAACATGTTGTGCGATCGCTTCTGCTTGCACTTCCGAATAACAGCCATTGAGAACAACACACTCAACTTGCTCTGCAAACAGTTCAAACAATCCCGCTAAGGCTTCGCCATCAACTAGCTTTGCTGAACCTGTTTCATCTTCAAATACTAAACCCTCATCCCCTGTTCCATGGCCAGAAAAATGAATAATAGAAGGATTGATATCCAGCATTGCTCGCTGGATGTCTCTCGGTCGCACTGCCCACTTCTGTTCTAAGATAAACTGATCGCGTTGCCTTGCTCGCTGTAATCCTTCTCGAATATCTCGCACCTCCTGATCTAAACGTAGTTGTGAAGTACCTTGAGGATTTGCTGTCAAAATTAAGATTGTTTGTACCATTTACTTAAACTCCATTTATGTAATTTGATAAGGTTTCTCAGAACTGGTTTTACCAGTAGCCAGACCATTCAATTTGGTTTACTGCTATAGTCTCTTTATCTCCCCTGCTTGGGAAACCTCGTTGCTTTCCAGCCATTGCTCGATTAGCTCAATGACTACTTGGCTCATATTTTTACCCCGCATAACGCAGGTGGCATGAAATCGCTTCTTCAAGTCATCCGTGATGCTAATATGCATTTCTTTACCTTTGCTACTTATGTACGTAATTCTTCCCAAACCTACAAATGTAAAAATGGCGATTCCGCAAAAATACTATTTAAAACGTGAAAGCGCTATTTGATAGAGTGCTTTGGGAGTTTCTTGGTTAATCCGGCGCAAAAGTTTCCCATTTGATATCTTGCACCTACACCCTTTAAGGGTACAGGTGCAAGATTCAGATACTTGAGACTCCTGTGTAGCCGTCACGGCTTCCCCTATACCCAATTTTTTACATAACCCCCTCACTCCCAAAGATATAGACAAACAGCAAAGGAAAATTGCTTCACTTTTTCAAACTGCATAAGTTCTACTAGCTGAGAACTATAGAGCAGTGAGACAACCAAAACCAAGGTTTTGCATCACTAAAGCAGCCAATGTCACGTTGTCTCTACTAGCAATGTTCACGACTGTTTGTCATTTATTTTATTGGAGAACAAAAAATGAAAGGTATTAAAGGTTTAGCCTCTTTGATGGTTGTATTTGGCTTAATGGTTTGCGCTCCTAAAGCTAACGCCCAAAATTTACCAACCAACGATTTGCAAACTCAATTCACTCAATCAAGCACTGATAAAGATAACTTCAAAACCTATATTAGCCAAGGCTTTACATTGTTAGAAAAGGATGATTATCGCGGCGCTATTCAAGCTTTTAATCAAGCAATCCGAATAGTACCCAATAATCCCTATGGCTATCTTGGTAGAGGTTTTGCTTACTTTAACTTAAAGCAATATCAAGAAGCTAAATCTGATTTTGACCAAACTATTAACCTGGATTCTAATATTGGTTATGCTTATTTGTTCCGAGGTATGTCTAATTACGCCTTGGGAAGTAAGCAGCAAGCAATTTCTGATTTGCAAATAGCAGCAAATATTTTCCAAAAAGCCGGGGAAACAGAAATGGCTCAAAAATCTCTTGATGCTTTAGAACGGATACGGAATGCATAGATTTTAATTCGTAATTCGTAATTCGTAATTTACGCGATGGCTGCTAATAATGTGGGGTGTGTTGTCGCGTAGCACAATGCACCTACAATTATTAAATGTCCCATAACATCAGAGATTACATCCCCAGGTATAATGATAAATTTAGAGAAAACTGTCGAATAAAATTATTTACAAATAGGAAAATATGCAACGCAAATTAGCTCTGGTATTTATTAGCTGTGTTACTTGCTTGACATTGCCTTTAGCCTCAACTATAGCATTAGATAAATCGTCAGTTTCTTTAAAAGATATAAATAAAACATCAATATTAGAAAAGCAAACTCCTACATCTCAAAATCTCCTCAAGTCTCTAATTGCGCAAAATCAAACCACAGATGCATTAGAAATTTCTGAACGCGGAAGGGAAAGAGCCTTAGTAGATTTATTAGCTCAGAGTTTACCAACAAAAAATGCAGATACGCCCAGAGTTGAGGAAATTAAGCAAGTAGCTAAAAGTCAAAATGCTACCCTGGTGCAATATTCTCTGTTACAGGCGGATGTGACTGTTGATGGTAAAAGACAAACTCAAGATTCTGAATTGGTAATTTGGGTAATTCCGCCGAATGGAGAAATTTCTTTACGTAAGGTTGATTTACAAGCTTGGCAACAAAAAAATAAGACAAGTTTAGCAGATTTGATTAAGCAAATTCAACCCACAAGTAGAGCGAGAAATGAGTTAAATAAAGGTGGGATTATAACGACGAAAAATAAACAAAATAATTCTGATTTAACCTGGAAACAATTACATCAATTACTAATTCAACCAATTGCTGACATTTTACCAGAAAATCCAGATTCTAGAGTTATTTTTATTCCTCAAGATAAGTTATTTTTAGTACCTTTTGCAGCGCTACAAGATGAAAATAATAAATATTTAATTGAAAAACATACAATTTCTACTGTACCTGCAATTCAGGTTCTAGATTTATTAGCAAAACGCAGCGCTGCAAATACCAATGCTAATCAAAATGTGCTGGTAGTTGGTAATCCTACCTTACCTAATAAACCGTTATATGAGGATGAAAAATTTAAACAACTACCACCGCTACCAGGTACAGAAAAGGAAGCAAAAAGTATTGCCAATATCTATAATACTCAAGCTTTAATTGGAGATGCGGCAACAGAGACAACTGTTGTCCAGCAAATGTCCAACGCTAGGATGATTCATTTAGCAACCACAGGATTTTTAGCACAAGCTTTAGAAATTCCTGGTTTATTGGCGTTTGCACCATCGAGTCAAGATGATGGTTGGTTAACTAGTAGTGAAGTTAATAAGCTGAAGTTAAAAGCAGATTTGGTGGTTTTAAGTACTTGTGATTCGGCTTTAGGAAAAATCACAGGTGATGGTGTAATTGGCTTATCTCGTGCATTTTTTGTGGCGGGTGCAAATAGTGTAATTGGAACTTTGGGCGATATTCCTGATGCACAGACTGCGGAATTAATGACGGAATTTCATAAGAATTTGAGTAAAAATTCTGATAAATCTGCGGCGTTACGGCAAGCGATGTTGGCGACGATGAAACAAAATCCTAATCCGTTGGATTGGGGGATGTTTACATTGGTGGGTTTGCCGTAATAGAAGGCAGGAGGCAGGAGGCAGATGGCAGAAGAATATACAGCATATTTCAGGTAAATGAGGTACGCGCTTCGGGGCATGGCAGTGCCAATGCCCCTACAATTAACGATTATTTGTATCTCACCAACTTGCAATTCGCTGTATATAGGCAATAGCTATTTTGCTATACTTACTCTGCCTTTTTTTGCTAATTTTATAATTCATAATTCATAATTCATAATTCATAATTTTATGATGCGTTTTTATAAAAGTAGCTTTGGAATTTTCGTTTGTTTATTAGCGATTGTTTCTACTTCTTCTGTTTTTAATTTGCCTATGGTAACAGCATCGCGAGTTTTAGCACAAACAACAGATGCACGTAAAGCTGAAGCAGATAGATTGTTTCAGCAAGGTATTAAGCAGTTTCAAACCAGTCAATTTACAGCAGCATTGCAGTCTTGGCAACAAGCACTGTTTATCTATCGCGAAATCAAAGACCGTGATGGAGAGAGTTGGGCACTGGGCAATATCGGTGTTGCCTACCGTAACTTGGGAGACTACAAAACAGCCATTGAGTACTATCAACAATTGTTGGCGATCGCACGAGAAATTAAAGACCGTCAAAATGAGGGTAAAGCACTGGGAAATCTCGGTGTTGCCTACCGTAACTTGGGAGACTACAAAAAAGCTATTGATTACCTACAACAAACCTTGGCGATCGCACGAGAAATTAAAGACCGTAATAGTGAGAGTAAAGCACTGGGAAGTCTCGGTGCTGCGTACCTTGATTTGGGAGACTACAAAAAAGCCATTGAGTACCTACAACAACAATTGGCGATCGCACGAGAAATTAAAGACCGTCAAAGTGAGGGTGCAGCACTGGGAAATCTCGGTCTTACCTACTATTCCTTGGGAGACTACCCCAAAGCTATTGAGTACTCTCAACAATTGTTGGCGATCGCACGAGAAATTAAAGACCGTCAAAATGAGGGTAAAGCATTGGGAAATCTCGGTATTGCCTACTTTGATTTGGGAGACTACCCCAAAGCTATTGAGTACTCTCAACAATTGTTGGCGATCGCACGAGAAATTAAAGACCGTCAAAGTGAGGGTGCAGCACTGGGAAATCTTGGTATTGCCTACTATTCCTTGAGAGACTACCCCAAAGCTATTGAGTACCTACAACAACAGTTGGCGATCGCACGAGAAATTAAAGACCGTCAAAGTGAGGGTGCAGCACTGGGAAATCTCGGTACTACCTACGGTTCCTTAAGAGACTACAAAAAAGCTATTGAGTACTTACAACAACAGTTGGCGATCGCACGGGAAATTAAAGACCGTCAAGGAGAAGGTAAAGCACTGGGAAATATCGGTACTACCTACTTTTCCTTGGGAGACTACTCCAAAGCTATTGAGTACCTACAACAAAAGTTGGCGATCGCACGAGAAATTAAAGACCGTCAAAGTGAGGGTAACGTACTGAATAATCTAGGAGCTTCTTATTACAAACAAGGCAATCTCACTTTAGCAGAGAGTACCTTGTTTGAAGGCATAAAAGTTTTAGAATCTCTGCGAGGTCAAGAATTAAAAGATAGTGAGAAGGTCTCAATTTTTGAGCAACAAAGTAGAACTTATCGCACTTTACAAAAAGTTCTCATTGCTCAAAATAAAACTGAAGCTGCTTTAGAAATAGCTGAACGCGGACGAGGACGCGCATTTGTCGATTTACTCGCTTCTCGATTATCTGCTAACTCCAAAGAACAATTCCCGACTCCACCAAACATTAAAGAAATTAAACAAATTGCCAAATTACAAAATGCTACACTTGTTCAATATTCAGTAGTTACAGATGATTTCAAAATAGCAGATAAATCACAAGCTCAAGAATCAGAAATATATATTTGGGTAATTAAACCTACAGGTGAAGTCACATTCCGCAAAGTTGACCTTAAACCTTTATGGCAAAAAGAAAATATAGATTTATCCACATTAGTTAACAGTGTTCGCGCTTCTATTGGTGTGGTAGATATTAATAGTCGGGCTGGTGGTATCGTTGTTGCTGATAATAATGTAGATAAAACTCAGCAAAATAAACGCCTAAAGCAATTACATGAAATATTAATTAAACCGATCGCAGACAGTCTACCCAAAAACCCCAACGACCGGGTAATATTTATACCTCAAGGTTCGCTGTTTTTGGTTCCTTTCCCCGCGCTGCAAGATGCAGACAATAAATATTTAATTGAAAAACATACTATTTTAACTGCCCCATCAATTCAGGTATTGGATTTAACACGCAAGCAAAAGCTGAAAAATGGACAAACGAAAATCGGGACAGGAGAAGCTTTGGTAGTCGGTAATCCTACTATGCCGAGTGTAGCTTTAAAAGTAGGAGAAAAACCAATCAAGTTACCGCCTTTACTAGGAGCAGAACGCGAAGCAATTGCGATCGCACCTCTATTAAAAACCAAACCAATCACAGGTAATCAAGCCACAGAAACAGCGATCGCGCAAAAAATGCCGCAAGCGCGATACATTCATTTAGCCACGCATGGCTTACTGGATGATAACCGGGGGTTGGGAAGTGCTATTGCTTTAACTCCATCTGCTAAAGATGACGGTTTGCTAACTGCGGAAGAAATTTTAGATATGAAAATCAATGCAGATTTAGTTGTTCTCAGTGCTTGTGATACTGGTAGAGGTCAGATTACTGGGGATGGTGTAATTGGTTTATCTCGTTCTTTAATTAGCGCAGGCGTTCCCAGCGTGATGGTTTCTCTCTGGGCTGTAGATGATGGTTCTACAGCATTCTTAATGACCGAATTTTATCAAAATCTGCAACAAGGTCTTGACAAAGCTACAGCATTACGCAATGCAATGTTAACAGCGAAAGATAAATATAGCGATCCTTTATATTGGTCTGCGTTTACGTTAATTGGCGAAGCAGAATAATAATTCGTAATTTATGTTTTTAATCGGCGATCGCGGTTGGCTTGAGTTCCCGATCGCTCTCTTCCCGGACGAACCCAAGCAATATCGCGATCGGAATCTAAGGTCATTTGGGTATCGCGCTCAACATCGCTGTGAAAGCCGCCACGGGTGGGGAATCCAAGATTATTGCGCGGACTGGCGAACATGTGATATACAGTTACAGCTTGAGTTCTTTCTATCAGATACTTTTGTGCTAGGGTATCTGCACCTTTAGCATCGCCAACAATAAAAGATTCATTTTCTGCGATCGCGCGATCGATTTCCGGGCGGTAGTATGTATCAAATTCTACTGGTGTCAAGTCAAGGTGTCCGCTAATGAAATTGACAATTTTCGGCATAGGAGATGGGGAAAGCTAACCCACTAACCGCAAGACAGATAAAATTTAACAAATATAACAAATATAATTTAATCACTCTCCTGGATTAAGGATTATTTGCTGAACGGCAACTCAGCTAAGAAATCCTGATAATCTGGAGAGAAAACCGCTCTCTGTTAATAAATCGGGGTGCTGAACGTAAAACATATTGTTACAATACTTTACATAATCAATTCGACCGGTGGCATTCTTCATGATTGTGAAAACACTTCCCCCAGCTTCCCGACCGATCGAGGAGGACAATGGCGGTAGCAACAACCGCCGTGACGAGCTATATGTTGCTGAAGTTGTGTCTACAAATGACACCCAAGGCTTGGTGGTGAAATCGCCAAGACTGATAGCAGCCGAGCAACAAAGAGCCTTGACCAATAAGAGAGAAACTGAGATGACGCGCTACGATCCAGCAGAGATTGCAGCACATTATCAAGACAGACCTCTCCAAGTTTTAGGGCGGATTTTTGCTGTTTTAGGGCCGACACTCTCCTTTGCTTTGGGGTTGTGGTGGGACAGCAAACGGGGAACTGTGGTGAAAAATGACCGCCGCCGTGCTGCACAACTGCGAGAATTATTAACTAAATTAGGGCCTGCGTACATCAAAATTGGTCAGGCTTTATCTACAAGGCCAGATTTAGTTCCTCCTGTATTCTTAGAAGAACTTACCAAACTCCAAGACCAATTACCGCCGTTTCCCAACGAAATTGCCTACCAATTTATTGAAGAAGAACTCGGCGCACCCCCAGAGGAAATTTATACAGAACTTTCAGCCACACCAATTGCGGCGGCTTCTTTGGGACAAGTTTATAAAGGTAAGCTAAAAACTGGTGAAGAAGTAGCAGTTAAAGTCCAGCGTCCTGACTTAAAAGAACGAATTACCATTGACTTATATATTTTACGTCGCATAGCTGGTTGGGCTAAGAAAAGCTTTAAACGAGTACGTAGCGATTTAGTTGGGATTCTCGATGAATTAGGCGATCGCATTTTTGAAGAAATGGACTATATACATGAAGGAGAAAATGCCGAGCGTTTTTTCCAGTTATATGGTCATCTGAAAGACATTTATGTACCAAAAATCTACTGGGAATATACCAATCGTCGCGTATTGACGATGGAGTGGATTAACGGGATTAAATTAACTCAAACCCCGGAAATTAAAGCCAGAGGCATAGATGCTCGTTATTTAATTGAAGTGGGGGTACAGTGTTCGCTGCGTCAGTTGCTAGAACATGGATTTTTCCACGCCGATCCTCACCCAGGTAACTTATTAGCCACCTTTGATGGTAAATTGGCTTATCTTGACTTTGGCATGATGAGCGAGATTAAGCCACCCCAGCGTTATGGTTTAATTGAGGCGATCGTCCATGTTGTTAACCGTGACTTTGATGGTTTAGCCAAAGACTACGTTAAGTTAGATTTTCTCTCCCCAGAAACCGACTTAACACCAATTATTCCCGCCTTTGCTAGAGTTTTTGCAGATGCTCAAGGTGCAAGCGTTGCAGATTTGAATATTAAAAGCATCACCGATGAACTCTCAGCTTTGATGTATGAATATCCTTTCCGCGTTCCGCCTTACTACGCTTTAATTATTCGTTCTTTAGTCACTTTAGAAGGGATTGCAATATTTATCGATCCCAACTTTAAAGTGTTGAGCGAAGCTTATCCTTACGTCGCCAAACGCTTGTTAACCGATCCCGCACCAGCATTGAGAGCATCATTGCAAGATTTACTGTTTAAAGAAGGTAAATTCCGTTGGAATCGCTTAGAAAACCTCTTAAAAAATGCGCGGGGTAATGAAGACTACGATTTCAATTTGGTACTTAATCAAGGTGTAGATTTTCTAGCTTCTGAACGTGGCGGTTTTATTCGCGACAAATTGGTAGATGAGTTTGTTAATGGACTCAATGCTGTAGGTAAAAATGTTTTGCATAACTTTACCTATTTACTGCGCGAACAGGTAGGAATTACTTCAATTAACGAAACTCCCGCAGCCACAGTTGAACAACAACAAACCTTAGAGCATATCAAACGAATTTTGAGTATTCTCCGAGATACCCGTGGTTTCGATCCAGTGCAATTTGCGCCTCAGCTTGCGCAATTAATTTTAAATCCAGGAGTACAGCGTTTAGGTCAGCAAATTACTAATCGTTTGTTGCAAAAAGCTTTAACTAAATTAATTCGCGATTTGTTAGCAGCAGATGAGGTTAATCCTAGTGCAAGTGGTAATTTAACCCAGCCAGCAAGGTTATCTTTACCTGCGCGAGTGTAATAATCTTTGTGATATTTCTAAACCCTCACCCTCAATGCTTATTGATAGGAGTGAGGGTTTTTTATTTGGGATGATAGATAGGGCGATCCAAAATAGACTTGTTGCATAAATATTTTGGCGTTGTTGAGTAATCATTAGAAAAGCTTACACATTGGGCGATCGCGTAGTGTCTCCTAGAGAAGTCGTTCTCGAAGAGTAGGCGGAAAGACGAACGCGAAAATTAGGAATTTTGCAAGATTTATCATGATTAAAGCCTTCCCAGAGCATTTTTAGCAGATATATTCAGGATTTTGTTAAATCTTCATATCAGACTGGGCATACTGTAAATATCAAGTCAGTAGCATGTAAACAGGGTAAACAGTATGTTGACAATTACTTGGCAAGAAGAGATTGCATCCTTGAAACTAGATTTGAATAAGGAAATCAATCAAATTTCCCGTAATTCTGAAATTAATATACCTAATTATATTTGCATTAATAATCTGAAATCTAAGTTAGAGCGATTAGAGGAAATAGAAAAAATTCTAAGTATAGATAAATATAAAATTGCTTTTATAGGCACTATTGGTGAAGGAAAAACTACAGCTATCTGCCATCTTTTTAACTTAATAGGCGACTTTAAAGTTACTAAAAATATTGGTGGTAAATCGCGCAATGTAATTGAAACCAGAGAGTTACTCTCAACGGGAGCAGGCAAAACTACTATATGTGAAGTAATTATCAAAGCAGCAGAAAAAACTTCCATAGAGATAGAACCTTACACAGTTGATGAGATGGAAAATATTATTCTCGAATTCTGTGACTATATTGCCAATAAAGATAATCATGATTCAGAGTTAAAAATCACTATTTCTCCAGAAGTTGAAAGGGCTATTAGGAATATTATCGATATGAAGTTACGCTCTATACCAATTTCTGATGATGAAAAAAATAAATTTAAACTAATTGATAAAGCCAAAGAATTATTTGATGCATCAGGAATAGAGATACTTAAAGAAAATGCGTTGAGTAATGCAAAACTTGAATCTAGAACCGCCATTAAAGTTGAATACGATAATCAGATTAATGAGCGAGAATGGATAAAACGTACTTTTGCTGCTGTTAATAATGCTCAATTGGAGGAATTTGCTATTCCTAGAAAAATATATATTTATGTGAGCCATGATGTTTTATCAGGCTCGAATTTATCTCAATTTGAGTCAGTTGTTGATACTAAAGGACTTGATGAGATCCCAATTCGGCAAGATTTGGAGACATATATTGAGAGTCAAGATACCATCTGTCTTTTTGCAACTTCCTTTAAGGATGCTCCGGAAGCTAATATTCGTAAATTAATAAGTTATCACCTCTCATCTAAATCTAAAGATTTTCACCATAGATTTATAACTTTGGTATTTCCTCACAAAAATGAACCTGAAAAAGTGCATGGAGCTAATGAAGACTGGAATTTAGGTATTCAAATTAGAAAACAAGAAATTCAAGATACCTTCAAGAGGTTAAATTTAGATTTTTTCTTAGAAAATATATTATTTTATGATGCTTTTAGATACTACCGTGATGATATTGTCAAGCTGAATACTGATTTTTACACTGAAGAAGATGTACAGACAGATAGAAATGAATTGCTCGCAGCTATAGCGGGTATAGTAGAGCGTAAGCGAAATATTTTATTGGACGAAATCAAAAATATTCGAGATAGCTTTACAAGAATAAAAAACGGTGAGGCTTTGACAGTATCAGAAATCAAAGCTATTGAAAAAGCCATACAACAAATAAAAGATTTACGTGATTTGAGTAAAAGAATACCAAGTTTTGTTTATGAAGTTTTTATTGATGAATATATTGAGTATTATCGGACAGTTTATCGAGCATGGAATACTAAACGTGCTATTAATAGAAACTTCGGTTACTACAAACCCAGGCATATAAATATTTATTATGATATGAGGGTTGTTGCACAAGGAAAGAATGAAGATGAAATGTTGAAGAAGTTTACAAAACAGGTAAAAGAAGAGTTAGAAAATATTTTAAATGAACTGGCATCAGCAAATGAATCGTTCAAGACACTCATTCCTGAATTAGTCATACAATTTAACTCATTATATGACGACTTTATAAGTAAAGTAGGTAGATCTGTTGAACAGGAAGCTAAAAGAAAACTATCACCAAAAAATAATAAAGAATTCTGGAAAACTCTAATTGATCAAAGAGGTAAAAATTATGTAGATAATGTATGCCAGACCTTTAAGCGTGAACTTGAAGCTGAAGAAAACTTAAATAGGGTTTTAGAAATTAAAGCAACAGAGCATTGGAAAAAAGTAGTTAATAAAATATTGCATTTTTTGGGCAATAATGGGCGGTAAGCAGTTTTAAATTGCACTTTAAACTAAAGGGATACAATACAATTGTGTCCCTTAAACATTTTATAAGTATACAATCTATAATATTATGACTAGCTTAAATGAAGAAATATATCGAAAACTAATTATATATAAGAAAAACTACACAGAATATACAAGATGTCTGATTAGAGCCAGTGAGATTATTTTGGATGGAAGACATGAAGAAAAAGTAAGACAATTGTTTCTCTACTTTTTGGTAAATGAAAGCAGACTATTTCCGAATACAATTGATATAAAAGTTGAATTTAATAATCATGATATAGAGATATACAAAAAATCAAATAATGAAAAATTTCAACCATATAAACCTCCAATAGTAATTGTAGAATTGAAGCGTGAAGAAGAAATTTTGCTTAATCATGAAAAGCAAATAGAAGGGTATCTTAAAGAATCCGGTTCTGAAATTGGTATTTTATATAATTATCATCAGATTATCGCTTATGAAAAAACTGGCAATGTTTTTAATAGGGATTATTTCAATAGTCTGAGAGATATAGTACCTTTAATTTCGCAAAAATCTAATAAAACAGATAATGATATATTGGATTTTGAAAAAGCTGTAAATGGAAATTTGGAAAGTTTTATATACTTGGCGCAGAAGTATGGAAAATATGCACTTAACAAAGTAGTGTTTCAAATTAAAGGTGAGGCATTACCTATAATAGGATGTTTCTTCAGATTTCAAGATAACAAAGTCTACTATGATATATACAGTAAATATTCTAAAAAGCAACGTATCATTGATTACCAAGATTTTGAAAAGCTAGTCTCTATCATTTACTAATACTCCTGAAAAGCAAGTAGAACGATCGCACTTCTGTTTCCTAGTAGATTAGAAATGCGATCGCACTTAATTTACCGAAAGATATCTTCAATATCTGGACTAAAATGATAATGAGATATCCGCCAATCTTTATCAGTTTTTACAGTGATAAACTCCATATAAAAAGAACCTTTCTCCTGTTTCATCTCAAGATAAATACTGCGAACATATGGATTACGTTGAATTGACTTAATAACTGAATACTCCTGGCAATTTCCGTATTTTTCTCTCACAGTACTGAGCATCATCGTAATCATCGGCATAGATTCTTTCAACAATCTTACCTGTTCTTGTTTCTGATCAGAATCCATAGAAACTTCGTTGAACAAAGATATCATGCTATTAGTCCATTTATTCACAGCAGCTTCAACATTTCCCTGTTTATAAAGTTCTAATCCTTCTGTAACTATTTCAGGTAGAGTTGCTGTTTCCTGAACTTGAGATATGATGCTATCTAAGTTACGATTAGCAGGAGTTTTAGTATAGGCAGCAGCAATGGGATTGAATAGAATTACTGCTAATGCTAAAGCTGTAACAATTAAAGTACGTTTCATATCCTTTAACCCCCTTGTGTGTTACAAGGTTGTTGTCAAAATCTTTCAAAGCTCTATGAAATCAGGGTAAAAGTTTCCCAAAAAACAATTTATGGCTATGACAAAATAGCTGGTATTGGAAATAAGGGATTTCATCTCATTCTTGTATCCAATACATCGCTAAGGAAAATTTAATCAGATAGGAATCTACAATCTTGATATGAGGTTAGCTATTCCTCGAAAGATACAGGGCTGTAATTCTTGAATTTATCTTGGTTTTGAGCTTTTATTTCCATAATAAGCAAAAATTGTGAAGAACTTGTGAGTATATGAGTAGATATTTATCCTTTGAGGTACTTCTTAAGATAGATATTGCTTTTTTTGCTTTAAGTGTGGGTATATAGGCTGCATAATTGGCTTGGATATAAAAAATGGCAAATAAGCAAGATAAAGTACGCCACGTTAATTAATGGTGTGAATTATTTAATTGCTTGCTTGCGACTATGGGCAAATTTGAGTTTGTATTGGCTGAATAATTGCATTCACCCAATTAAATCCCTAGCCATTTATGAGGAATTTCATGAGTACAATCACCACTAAAGATGGCACACAGATCTATTACAAAGACTGGGGTGCTGGACAACCTGTGATTTTCAGCCACGGTTGGCCTCTGAATGCTGATAGTTGGGAATATCAGATGCTGTATATCGCCGATCGCGGTTATCGCGCGATCGCACATGATAGACGGGGACATGGGCGTTCAAGTCAACCCTGGGATGGGAATGAGATGGATACCTATGCTGATGATTTGGCTACGTTGATAGAAACCCTAGATTTAAAAGAAGTTATCTTAATCGGTTTCTCTACAGGTGGTGGTGAAGTGGCGCGTTATATCGGCCGTCATGGTACAGGTAGAATCGCCAAAGCTGCATTGATATCTGCTGTACCGCCGTTGATGCTGAAAACAGAGAATAATCCCGATGGTTCACCTATTGAAGTGTTTGACGGTTTGCGTACTGCTTCCCTAAGCGACCGATCGCAACTTTACAAAGATTTAGCTAGCGGCCCTTTTTTCGGCTTTAACCGTCTGGGTGCGCAAGTCTCCCAAGGTATGATTGATTGGTTCTGGTTGCAAGGGATGCTGGCTGGTCATAAAAATACATTTGACTGTATTAAGGCTTTTTCGGAGACAGATTTTACTGAAGATTTGAAAAAGTTCGATGTCCCAACTTTGATTATTCATGGCGATGATGACCAGATTGTACCGATTGCAGCCGCCGGGATCGCATCTGCTAAAATTGTCAAGAATGCTACCCTCAAGGTTTATCCCGGCGCACCTCACGGTTTAACTAATACCCATCAGGAACAGCTAAACAACGATATTTTATCTTTTCTCAAAGGCTGATTCTCCAGCTAAATTTTTACCTCTCAGGCTGGATAAGGGAACTACAAAAAATAAATTATTCCGCTTAATATTGTTGACAGTTGACAGTTGACTGTTGACTGTTAACAATAGGGGACATCCAATGTTTTAAATACCCAATAAATAAGTAGTGTGAGCATCTTGCTCGCTGGTGTTCTCAGACATCAAGTAAAAATAAGTAGTGTGAGCATCTTGCTCGCTGGTGTTCTCAGACATCAAGTAAAAATAAGTAGTGCGAGCATCTTGCTCGCTGGTATTCTCAGACATCAAGTAAAAATAAGTAGTGTGAGCATCTTGCTCGCTGGTATTCTCAGACATCAAGTAAAAATAAGTAGTGTGAGCATCTTGCTCGCTGGTGTTCAAAAGCGGGCAAGACTTCGGCGTGAGCGCTCAGTCGAACGCTGCCCGCACTACAAATATTAAATTGTTCAACTTATTTTTACACAACTCCTAATCCTAGCTATTGACTATGGACTATGGACTATGGACTATTGACTATGGACTATTGACTCTTTTAACTTTCCCCGACAATATCTAATAAACCATCAGAAATTAAAAAACCGTTGCTAGTAGTCCGGGGATCGATATTTTCTTCTACTACTTCCACATCCTTAATTAAGGGTAATAAATGCTCGTTTACTTGCATGAGTTGTAACCCTGTATTTATGCTGGAAGCAGCTAAATTATATGCAGCAATTTTCTGTTTAACTTCTTGTAATAAACGGTGATTATTAGCAATCTTTTTCTCTGCTTCTTGTTCGAGAGTTTTTTCTAAAAAATTCCGGGCTTGGGGATTCTGCTGCAAGATATAATCTGCTTGATTATCCGCCATTTCTAATAACTGATTTTTCAGGATTTGATTGACGGTTTGGCGGAAGGATTTACGGACGGTGTTAGAGACTTTTGGCTCAAAATCTAATTTTAATAATTGCTTAATAGCTGGTTCGGCTTCAATCATGCTTTCGCAGTCGTAACCCTGAAAAGTTTGCTGTAATGTTTGGCGGAATTGATAGATAGAAAAAGTGCCTTCATCGTAAAATCTGGGGCTTTCTCTGACAAAGCGATCGCACTCTACACTCGCAGCAATAATTAAAGCTTGAGACACCATCTTTTCGGCAATTTTAACTTCAGCTTCAATGCCGCCATCATTACCTAATAAACTATATAATTGACGATAATATTCGGATTTGCGAATTTTTTCGATTAACTGCTGGAATAAATTAGCAATTAAATGCTGAGAAGACATCATTAAATTATCTTCCAATTGATTGGATAAATAATAAAATGCTTCTACTAAAATAGCGAGTAAAGGTGCAGTTGCATTGCGGGGATGGCTGAGAGTTGCGCGGCGATAAGCGTCAGCTACAGAAAAGCTTTCTAGTAATTCATCTAAACGGCGAATCATCCTGGCTTGTAATTGGCGAAAATCGGCTTCAAATTCATCGCAGGTATTATTAACTAAATGGTTGACTTCTTCTGTAATATGCTGTGTAAAGTCTTTGGAAACTTGCTGTAATTGCTGATTCAGGCGTTGTAATTCCTGTACTTTCATCGGCTCAAGTTCTTGGGGTTGACTTGCTAATTCCCGATAGACAGTTTGATAATTGTTTTTCAGTTGAATACAAATAGCTTGTAAATCTTCCGCTAAATTTAGGAAAAGTTGCGGGCGTTTTTCTTGGGTAAGATAGCGCGTAATTGCGGTTCTAAATTCTTCAATGCCGCTATCTTGAATTAACTGTAAAATTAATGGCGTACCTTGTTCAGTTAAAATCCTAATATAGTTCTCGTTAGGAGTTTCAAAGTTATTTACCGCAATCCTAAATTTACTGGGTGATAACTTACCAGCACCAGCACAGTAGCGGTTAAATTCATGGACAAACTGTGGCGTTTCTTCCACACCATTAATCGCTTTCACGCTAGCTGCAAAAATAGAATCTAAACCAAATCTATCTTGCTGACTTGTTTGTTTAATTTGACTGCCGTAAAATCCTAATAAGCCACTGGTTTTATAAACTCTGTGGGTATCGCGAAACTGACTGCTAATTAAATCTTCTAAACGTTGCCTCAGTTGCGCATTATACCAAGTTTCATCAATGCGGTTAAAAACATAAAAAACGCGATCGCGGATTCCATTATTACTCCGCATCGTTTCCAGCAGCTTTGTTTCTTCCTTCGTCATATCACCAGCCGCCGCAGGTTTCAACACGCACACCACTGCGGAAGTATCTGGATTTTGAATTTTTTCATACGCTAACTGTGCATCTTTTTCAACTGGCGCATCAATTCCTGGCGTATCGATAAGTACGTTACCATCTTGTAAAAGCGGATGATGACAATAATATTCAATTCGTTTTAACACAGCACTATTACTACCACGACGCGCATAATTTGCTGCTTCTTTAATATTGCTAAAGTTAAATTGTGCCATTGAATAAGTAGCATTATTAACTGTGTGGATATGTTGACGATTGGCGATATATCCTTCCAGCAATAACATTAAAGCCTTGGCTTGTTTTGCGCGTTCCGATTTATTTTCCCCACCCTCTTGTTGGAGAATTGCTTTACAACCTTGATTGAGTAAATTAATGACATCTGGTTGATTAATATTAGCAACTGTGGTAAATCCTAATTCTTTACATAAAGATAAAGCTTGTTCGCGAATTTCCGCTTCATTTAAAAATGTGAACACTACTCTTTCTTTTTCGGCTTCAGCATAGGCAATTTTACACTCTGTACCTGTAGCATGTCCTTCAGCGCTATATAATAATTCTCTTTCTAACAGCGCATTAATTAACATTGATTTACCAGCACTAAATGCACCAGCAAAAACAATTTCAAATTGCGGAGAAATCGCTTTATCTAAAGAAGTTTGAATAGGTGTAATCTCATAAGAGCGAAATGTCGGTTCTTGCTGTAAAAGTTTTAGGATATACTCAACTTGTTCTTTTAAATTTTGGCAATGAAGCGACAATTCCGACATAGTTCTATCCCGACTACATTACATATATATGCTATTCAAGTTTTTAGCTAACTTGAATCAGTGACAATACTGATAAGCTGGTAAGTGCAATTAAAGATAGCTGTCATTAGTCATTGGTAATTAGATGTAGGTTGGGTTGAGGGACGAAACCCAACGCTTTAATACCTTTAGAACTTACGCACACTCTATGAATTCTTCTCCCAAGAGGAGACGCTGCGCGTTGGCGGAAGCCTCTCGCAGAGACGGCGGTTCGATAAATTAAGCTTTTTGGCAATTTTTGCGTAAGTCCTTACCTTGTAGATGTTGGGTTTCACTACCCTACCCTTCGGGAACGACTTCGTCGAACGGGAAGCCGCTCCGCGTCTACGTTCTACCCAACCTACGGATTTAGATTTATATAAATGCAGAGAACACAGAGGAGAATTTCAAATTATTTGCAAATATTCAGGCGGTACATTATCAACTAACCAAACACCATTATCGGAACAATAAAATTGATAACCGGCTTGATACATTGAGGCTGCATCTATAGCAAAAACTACAGGTCTTCCATGTCTTGCACCAACGGTTTTAGCTGTGGCAATATCGGCAGATAAATGCACATGGTGGCGTGACATTTTGGCAATTCCTGTTTGCATAATTGACTCCACAGATTTGTGTCCTGTACCGTGATACAACACATTTGGCGGTGTCAATGGTTCTAACTGCAAATCAACTTCTACACTATGTCCTTGATTTGCACGGATGAGAGTACCTGTAGAGTCGAAGGAAAAGCGTTTTTTATCATTATTAGCCACTACTTCTTGTAATTCCTGCAAGGTAATGGGGAATTGATGTTTTGCACAAGCTGCTAGTAGTTCTTGGACATTCACCCAGCCACCAGATTCTAGTTTAATTCCCAGGCTTTCGGGTTGATGGCGCAGATATTTGCTGAGAAATTTACTGATTTTAATTAAACGGTTGGTCATTATTTTGGTCAATAGTCAATAGTCAATAGTCAATAGTCATTTGTTAATTTAATTATGAATTACAAATTACGAATTACGAATTACGAATTACGAATTACGAATTACGAATTACGAATTATTAATGATTGTTGACCAAATCTGTTTGCTGATGATGGTTAATGCGATGAAAATCATGATAGTGAGTGTGGCTTTACCACCGGGGACGAGTGATTGATATACTTTATTTGTATGTTCCTTTCGTTGTTTCCATGTCATCAATGCGGGGATGATTCCGCCTAAAACTGAGATGTTAAATGTACCAACATAATCTAATGCAGTGAAGAAAATTTTGGGACTGATGACACCGACACTCATCGCTGGTAAAAGAATCATGGAGTAGAGGCGCAAGCGGCTGGTAAATTGGATTTGCGTAGATAAAAATATTTCTTGAAAAAAGTCTAGCAATCCATAGACAAAGCCGATGAATGATGTGGCGATCGCAAATTCTGAGAAAATTGACACTAGCACTCCTAACCATTCTCCCGCACCACCAGAGCGCAAAGTTTCTAAGGGGTCAAATATTCCTTGACTATTACCAGCATTATGCAGGATATCTGGGCTAACACTTCCCAAAATGACTGCATTCCACGCTAGGAACATAATTAAGGGAATCGCTGAACCAATGACAATTGATTGACGAATTTTTTTGGTGTCTGCTTCTAGCTGTGTTACGACCACTGGCACAATGTTATGGTAAAACAAGGCTACTGCCATGACAGATACAGCGCTACCTACTGCACTCCAATTCTGAAATAAAAACTGTGTAGTCTTAACTTGTCCGCCAGCGAGTAATAATAGTCCTAAAAATGAAGCCAGAACAATGGCGACAAATACGCTATTTAGCTTTTCGACAAACTTATCTCGCCCAAAATACATGATTCCACCAAATACCAGGGTAAACGCAGTGGTTCCTACCCATGCAGGTACAGCATTTTGAACACCGAATAAATTAGCGATCGCATTTCCTAAAATCTCGCCGCCTTGGGTGGTGTAAGCTACTAGTAAGGCATAGTGTAAAAATAAGTAAGTACCCGCAGCAATTCGCCCACCAATTAAGCCCAAGGTGTTCTCAATCATCGCTAACATCCCCACATTTGGACGCCCTGCTAGCCGCATAGTATTGACTGTGGCTTCTGCAATCAATAAACCAGATACTAAAGTGTATACCCAAACCGCAATTAATAAGACTGTGGATGGAACAATACCAGAGGGTAAAGTTACCGCCGGTAAGGCGAGAATTCCCGCACCTACCGTAGTTCCCGCAATTAATGCTGTACTACCTAATACGCTTCCTGGTTGATGACTTAGACGCTTACCATCAAATTCCAGATTAGAAAACAAGCGATTATTTGGTTCTTCATCGGATTTGATTGCAGTTTGCATAGGTGTCTTGCTCAAGTATGGGTGCAATTTGCCAGGTTAACATTACATTATGTAACCAATCTTAGCAAAACTCTAAAAGTAGTTTTAAGCAATCCCCTTTCCTTGTCCTCCTAGTAGTCTGTCAGGGTTGAAATGAGGGACAGTAGTGTGAGCGTCTCGCTCACGCGGGCAAGATGCCCGCACTACCAAAAACCCCTCAAAACAAAATTGACAGAGTACTAGTAGTCTGGCAACTCAACTTTAAAGGGTAAAGAAACGAACCACGAAGGCACGAAGGGCGCTAAGAAAGAGGTAAAGAAGAGAAGTAAAAAAATGATTCACCCAGCAAAGTTGGGTTGCCAGAGTACTAGTATGCCAATCATTAACTTAAGTCGGCAACTCGTAGGGGCGGGGTGACCCCGCCCCTACAATTTGGGATAATTTATTTTTGGATTTCCCTAAGAACAAATCCGTAGGCGTAACCCAACCTAGACATCGCCAAAAACAACAAAGCATAACTAAACAAGCGCTTATTGTCAAACATGGCAATTTTTTCGCCAGCAATATACCTTTTTACCTGCGGAAAACACTAAAATGAGTGCGTGATTTACCCAAATGAGTAGGTGAAATGGCTTTTCACTTGCGGAAAACACCAAAACGAGTACGCGATTTACCCAAACGAGTAGGCGATATAGCTTTTTGAGTAGGTGAAATGGTATTTCACTTGCGGAAAACACCGTTAGGAGAACTCGTTAAGGCTTAACGAGAAGGTGAAATGGCTTTTTGCTTACTTAAAACAGGAAAATGAGTACTTGATTTTGATAAATGAGAAAGCGAAATGCTTTTTTGTTTACGAAAAATTTAAAAATGAGTCCTGAATATGTGTAAATGATAAAGTTGACTCATTTTGTGCAAAAAAACTTAACTTCAAGACTTTGCCCTACACAATCGAATTGTTTGTCAATGGGATGTCTACGACAAGCCACTCCGCGTCTATCCATTTTCAGCCCATATACCATTCCATAAATTATTTAGTAGTTTGAAAAATCTAACTATAATAACTGTGAAATGAATCCCAATAACCAAGATGAACCTACTCAGCCGCAAAAAATAGATCCCTATGAAGAAATTTTATTTAGTGGATACAAAGATGCAGAGATTGCTGAAATGAAGACACTTATGGTGAATTGGGATAAAAGCACTTATCCAACATTGGCTCATAGCATTGTTAATCATGCTGATAGACATGATTTTACCAACAATTATTTAAAATATTTAAGAAAAGCAAATAATTTCAACAAAAAAGGCGCTCGTAAAAAAATCCTTAGTGATGGTGCAGAAAGATGGAATAAGGGAAATGAATTTATAATTGAAAGAAATGGCAAAATTGTTTCCTACGGTGAAAACTAGCAATTTGTATGCAAAACCTGACAGAATCTAATATACCCAAAAAATCCCAGATTGCTAAACAATACATTAGTAATGTATTGCAGCAGTTGTTAATAGATTATAAAAATACGCGCGAAGAAAGGCGAAAAATAGCTATTTGGGAAGAATCGCAGGATTTCAGCATATTAGGAGAAATAGAAATTTTCACAACTGATATTGAAGGATACGCATCTCAAGTAATTGCCAATGATGACTTAGAACAATATCAGAAAATGATGCAAAAATTAACAAAAATGAATATATTTGATATTGCTGATTTTGCCGATTGGTACTTTGCTGAAGAAAGTCAATTTCCGCAAGTAAAATTATATATAGAAAAACTTAACTATCTGCGGTTGTTAGTGATTGAGTATATAAATGATACCATCGCGCTGCAACCGCAATAGACAATTCACGTCGCCAATTTACATCGCATAGCTTCTTTCACTTGCAGGCGATCGCCTGAGCGCGAAATATTTTAAAATTGAATAGGGACGAGAAAACTTTAGCCCCAAATGCGTTCGCTGCAATTAAAGTTGTAATTTCGCTTGTTAATGGTAGAATCCTTGGAAAATCGACTCTTAGTGAAAGAAAAATTACAAGCCAAGCTAGAGCAGCTGCAAACCAAAAGCAAAGGCTCACCTGTTACTAATTTAAAGCTAGACCAAGCCGTAGCTGCAGAAGTTGAACAACTGACGGTGGAACTAGAAAGCCTCAATCCCAATCCATCCCCCCTACTGAATGCAACTGCATTATTAAACGGTGCTTGGCAATTGCAATATTCTACTGCGAGAGAGATTCGCGCTTTAGATTCATTACCTTTTGGATTAAAGGTAGGTACAGTTTATCAAGTAATTGATGTTGCCAATAAAGCATTTTTTAATCTCGCTAATGTCAAACATCCTCTGGGGCTAATTTCTGGCTTTGTCAAAGTCACCGCTAGCTTTGAACCAGCACCGGAAGATGTATCACCACCAGCAAATAAACGCATCAATGTTTATTTTGATAAGCGTTACTTAGCAATTGAGCAAATAGTCGGGATTAACACGCCCAAACTCAATCCTTTTAAGGTAGTTTCCGCAAATAATCCGCAAAATCGAGTTGCTAGCCTTGACATTACCTACCTGGATGAAACCTTCAGAATCGGTAGGGGTGGCGATGGGAGTTTATTCATTTTGCGTAAAGCTGATGATTTTGTTGATACTATCAAATCTCAATGATTTATCTACATTTACTATATCTAGATTTGCAAATTCCCGACATTCCGCCAAGAACTGAAGTTCTTGGCTAATAGCATAAGTCCACTTAAGTGGACTGAAATCAACAATTGAGTCTACTTTAGTAGACTTTAGCTATTAGCCTGGGAATTGATTCCCAGGCGTTTTAGCGGGGAAGCACGATCAGATTTGCCAAATGTGACTAATAAGGGACTTCCAAATAAAAAAACATCCCAATCATTAACTTACCAAGCCCGCAACTCGTAGGGGCGGGTTTACCCCGCCCCTACAATTTGGGATAATTTATTTTCTGGAGTTCCCTAAATATGCGTCAACCTGCGAGCGATATATCGGGTAGGCGATATTAAGATTTGTCAAAATATGCAGATTTCTCACTTACCCGACAAACCGCCGTCACCCTCAAGGGTGCGGCTAACAGTACAAAGCCTGCCTCCGCAGGCTTAATTTAGCCCACAAAGCTGGGCTTGCTAACAATAGCCCCATGCCCCATGCCCTATGCCCAATAATAATCAACCCGGCGGCCATTTTAACGGACGCCCGCCAAGAACGTGCAGATGCAAATGATACACAGTTTGCCCGCCATCATTCCCACTATTAATCACCACCCGATAACCATTTTCTAACCCAACTTGTTCTGCAACTCGCTTGGCTGTTAATAACAAATGTCCTAATACTGCATGATCCTGCGATTCTGCATCAGCTAGTTTAGCAATTGGCTTTTTCGGTATCACCAGAAAATGCACTGGCGCTTGGGGTTGAATATCATTGAAAGCTAAAGCTAAATCATCCTCATAAATAATGTCGGCGGGAATCTCGCGCCGAATGATTTTGCTGAAAATTGTCTCTGTAGTTTCACTCATGTCAATCGATTTACTCATCTGCTAGAGATTTTAAAGGTTTATTCTTATATAAGAAATGCTAGCTAGAGTCTGGAGTGCATCAATTGTTGGCATCGACGCCGTTAAAGTAGGTGTGGAAGTCGATGTATCAGGGGGATTACCAGGAATTGTATTATTAGGACTTCCAGATTCAGCCGTGCAAGAATCCAAGGAAAGGGTAAAGGCGACGTTAAAAAATGCGGGTTTTGCTTTTCCCCAACGAAAGATTGTGATTAACTTAACACCTGCTGATTTACGTAAGGAAGGCCCCAGCTTTGATTTACCCATCAGTGTAGGCATTTTAGCCGCTTCCGAACAAGTTAACGCCGATTTACTGGGTGATTTTTTATTCTTAGGTGAAGTTTCCCTTGATGGTAGTTTAAGGGCTGTTGCTGGCGTACTCCCCATTGCAGCCACAGCGCAAAAAATGGGAATTGCAGGTTTAGTTGTCCCCATTGATAATGCCCAAGAAGCAGCAGTAGTAGAAGGTTTAACTGTTTACGGCTGCAAAACTTTATCGGAGGTAGCCGATTTATTAAATCGTCCTTCCGCCCACAAACCAGTAAAACTTGATGAAACTATCAAAACTGGTGAGAATCCAGGGCTACATTTTGCTAATGTAGATTTACAGGATGTCAAAGGACAAGCTCACGCGCGTCGTGCTTTGGAAATTGCTGCTGCTGGCGGACATAATTTAATCTTTGTCGGCCCTCCAGGAAGCGGTAAAACCATGTTAGCAAGACGATTACCGGGTATTCTGCCGCCGCTAAGTTTTGCGGAAGCTTTAGAAGTGACGCGGATTCATTCGGTAGCTGGGTTATTAAAAAATCGCGGTTCCTTAGTACGCGATCGCCCTTTTCGCAGTCCTCATCATTCGGCTTCTGGCCCTTCCCTTGTCGGTGGTGGTAGTTTTCCCCGTCCTGGCGAAATCTCCTTATCTCACCGGGGTATCTTATTTTTAGACGAATTAACCGAATTTAAACGGGATGTCTTAGAATTTCTCCGCCAGCCTTTAGAAGATGGCTATGTGACGATTTCCCGCACTAGACAATCAATTACCTTACCAGCGCAGTTTACCTTAGTAGCGAGTACTAATCCTTGTCCTTGCGGTTTCTACGGCGATACAATTCAACCATGTACTTGTTCGCCTCGACAAAGAGAAAGTTACTGGGCGAAACTTTCCGGCCCTTTAATGGACAGAATAGATTTACAAGTAGCTGTGAATCGCCTGAAACCAGAGGAAATTACCCAACAACCCACAGGGGAATCATCGATATCAGTAGCCAAACGAGTCCAACAAGCACGCGATCGCGCCCTCACCCGCTTTCAATCCGAACCAAATCTGCGTTGTAATGCCCAAATGCAAAGTCGCCACTTACAGAAATGGTGTCAACTCGATGATACTGCCAGGAATTTATTAGAAGCTGCTATAAGGAAATTAGGCTTATCAGCCAGAGCAAGCGATCGCATTCTCAAAGTAGCCCGTACCATTGCAGATTTAGCGGGCGAAGAAGAGTTGCAAGCTAATCACGTAGCCGAAGCAATTCAATATCGGACAATCGATCGAATGCAGTAATTTTGATATCTCAGCTAGAGACAATGCAACAAATTGTAGGGGCACTGGCACTGCCATGCCCTCTAGAATATATTAATGTATCGCCAATATTTATTATAAATTCTTTATTATTAATGTATTCTTAGAGCAGATTTAATTAGATTTTTGCCAAACGTAATCAATTTATCTGTTTGCAAACCCTAAATATGAATCAATAAAGATATAAATTAAATTTTATTCACTCGCTACCAGGAATTTAAATATTCTAACGCGATGCACTGAGATAGCGAAAATGCTGTTTAATTCCTGAATATCAGAGCAATGATGTATTCAGAATGAAACCCAATTATAAATAACAACAAATATATCTCTTATCATCCTTAAATAAGTTTTTTAAAATTCCTAAATCCACATTAAATAGGACTCACAAAACTTATCCCATAAAAATTAAAGTTATTTGCTTGTAGTCAATACATCAATTCGATTTTTTTGAGTACTTTAGTCCTCACTAACAGACCAGAGATGATATGCCAGTTACGTTACTCCTGTCAAGAATACTGCGATGCAAATAACAAAAGAAAAATATCAGTATTAATTTCAGTGCGTCTACTGCCTAATCTCTGCCATAAGTATATTGTGTAACAAGGGAGTAAGGAAACAAACTGAAAAAAACAAAGTAAATTTTATCTCCTTCCCAATCCTTTGTCAGACTCCAAAACTAGTTGAATTTTTAGCCAACAAATAAAAAAGGTGACACTTCATGCAAAGTAGAAATCAAAGTAATTGGTTACGATACTCAAGAAATTTCTGTACAAGTACAGTTTTAAGCTTGGTAACATTATTCTCTTGCTTACCACCAGTTACAGTTGACTCCAACTTTGCCAAAGCCAACGCAGCCTCCCCAGAAAATCAGCAAAAATCCGCACCTCGTTGGATTGAAATTGATCTATCAGAACAACGGTTAATTGCTTGGGAAGGTAAAAAACGCATCTATTCATACCGCATTTCCACGGGTAAGCGTACAACTCCCACACCCAAAGGTAAATTCTGGATTAATTCTAAATATCGCACTCACCGAATGCGGGGTCAAGATTACGACATTCCCGATGTCCCCTATGCCATGTACTTTTACGGTGGTTATGCAATTCACGGTGCTTACTGGCACAACAAATTTGGCACACCAGTTAGCCACGGTTGTGTAAATTTGCGCGTCAAACAAGCCCGTCAACTTTACAACTGGGCGAAAATTGGGACTTTAGTTGTAGTACATAAATAAGTCAGAGACGCGATTAATCGCGTCTCTACAAGAGTCATTTGTCTCCCTTCCCTTCCACTATGTACGCCACGGCTCATTCTCATCTAAAATCTAAAAGCTCAAGTTTAAAACTGGCAGTGTAGGATATGGCAAAAGGTGACAAAATTAATTTCTCTACCCCAAGCGGGTTTCCTGAGTTCCTCCCTAGCGAGAAACGTCTAGAAGTATATTTGCTTGATATCATCCGCAGAGTTTTTGAAAGTTACGGCTTTACGCCCATCGAAACCCCTGCTGTCGAACGTTTAGAAGTATTACAAGCAAAAGGCAACCAAGGAGATAACATCATTTATGGTATCGATCCCATCCTGCCACCAAATCGGCAAGCGGAGAAAGACAAAGCCGGGGAAACTGGTTCAGAAGCTAGGGCATTAAAATTTGACCAAACAGTACCTTTAGCAGCATACATTGCCCGTCACCTCAATGAATTAACCTTTCCCTTTGCGCGTTACCAAATGGACGTTGTATTTCGTGGCGAACGGGCAAAAGATGGAAGATTTCGCCAATTTCGCCAGTGTGATATTGATGTCGTAGCGCGGAATCAACTCAGCTTGCTTTATGATGCGCAAATGCCCGCAATTATAGCTGAAATATTTGAGGCTATTAACATCGGTGATTTTGTTATCCGCATCAATAACCGCAAAATTCTTACTGGATTTTTTCAATCTTTAGGTATTGCCGAAAATCAAATTAAATCTTGTATCGGCATCATTGATAACTTAGAAAAAATTGGCGAAGCTAAAGTTAAACAAGAATTAGATAAAGAAGGAATTACCCCAGAACAAACCCAACAAATTATTGAATTTATTAACATTGATGGTGCTGTTGATGAAGTATTAGATAAACTCAAACACCTATCACAAAATCTCCCTGATGCCGAACAATTTAATTTAGGTGTGAGCGAAATCGAAACAGTAATTGCAGGCGTGCGGAATTTAGGCGTTCCCGAAAAGCGTTTCTGTATTGATTTATCTATAGCTCGTGGTTTAAATTACTATACTGGCACAGTTTACGAAACAACTCTCATCGGACATGAAGCTTTAGGCAGTATTTGTTCTGGTGGTAGATATGAAGAATTAGTAGGCATGTTTATTGGTGAGAAAATGCCTGGTGTTGGCATTTCCATCGGCTTAACTCGCTTAATTAGTCGCTTACTCAAAGCAGGTATTCTCAATACCTTAGCGGCTACACCTGCACAGGTGATGGTTGTGAATATGCAAGAAGATTTAATGCCGACTTATTTAAAAGTGTCACAAAATCTGCGTCAGGCGGGAATTAATGTTATAACTAATTTTGATAAGCGTCCCTTAGGAAAACAATTCCAGTTAGCAGATAAGCAAGGAATTCAATTCTGCGTCATTATTGGTGCTGAAGAAGCAGCAGCGCAAAAGTCATCGCTGAAAGATTTGAAAACAGGCGAGCAAGTAGAAGTGATGCTGAATAATTTGGCAGAGGAAGTTAAAAGAAGATTAGCGTAAATCTAAAAGTCATCAGGGTGCTATGAACAAACCAATAAAAAGAGCCTTTTTAGATACTGAAGATGGGCAAATTCTTTACCGCATTGCTGGTGAGGGAGAACCTCTACTTTTACTACATCAGAACCAACAGAGTAGTAATGAATATCTAGAGATGATGCCAATTTTGGCAAAAAATTATTTTGTCATAGCAATGGATTTTCTGGGTTTTGGTGATTCAGACAAGCCACCTAGAATGTATGGAATTGAGGACTATGCTAAGACAGTTATCTTGCTGCTAGACAAATTAGAAATTGATCAAATCAGCATCTTAGGTAATCATACAGGTGCTTTTGTCGCTGGAGAAGTAGCAGCAGCCTATCCTCAAAGAGTTAAACAACTGATATTATCGAATCCAGTTGTCTTTGCAAAAGAAGGAAAAGCAGCTTTATTAAAAAGATTTGACCAAGGCTTCCAAATTAAAGCAGATGGTTCTCATCTTATGGAAAGATGGGCTGCTCGTATACAGTATGTGGATTCAGCAGAATTAAATCATCGGTTAATTTTAGATGATTTAAAGTGCTTTGGCTACCCTTTATATGCTGTTTGGGCTGTAGCAAATTACTGTCTGGGTATGGAACAGAGATTTTCTAAAATTAAATTTCCTACCTTGATTCTTTGGGGAACAGTTGATATGAAACAGTTTGAGAAACTGGGATTAGCAAGGTCAGATAATAGGTATCTAGTTTTAAAAGCCATTCCTCAAGCAAAGATTCAAGATATTGAAGGCGGAACAATATCTATGATGAACCAGATGCCTGAAGAAATATCAAAAGTAGTATTAGAATTTTTAGAATATACAGGTATTTAAAAATTAAATTAGTATCTTTATCCAAAAGATTATGGCAAGAAATCACGTTGAGTTTATTCAGTCAGCAGATGTCACTCCAAAACCTTGGCTTGTCAATGGTTTGTTAGAAGGTGCTTTGGCACGTATTCTAAGTTTTGATACTGAAACTGGTGCTTCTACCGAACTAATCGAGTGGACACAAGACTGGGAAAGTAGTTCAGGTTATTTCAACTGCAATGTGGAAGTGTTTGTTCTCAGTGGAGAAATGCGAATTGGACAACTTCGGCTTGGACGCTACACTTATGCCTTTATTCCAGAAGGTGTCTGTATTGAAACATGGAAAGTTAGAGGAGATACTACAGCTTTGTGGATGCCTGAACACCATCCCCATTTTACAAAATCATTGAATGATGCATCAGGAGCAAAAAGAGAATTATATATACCCTCATCCAGTTCTGAACTGATTCCTTGGTCTGCTACTATCACTCCTGGCTTTCCCCCAGGCGCAATGAGAAAAACTTTACGCAAGGGGCTAGAGGGTCAAAGAAGCACTTGGCTTTTGGGGTGTTTGCCTCAGTTTGTCGAACCTTTTGCAGAATATCATCCAATTCCCGAAGAGGAATTTGTCCTTCAAGGTAGTCTTACAACACAAGCTGGTCATATGACTCCCGGTTGCTATTTTTGGCGTCCGCCATTGATTTCACATGCCCCAGCATACACGGAAACTGGTTACTTTGCTTTTGTGCGAGGAGGCAATCCTCATCTTTCTTACCATGCATGGGAACCGCCATTACATACATACTATCCTTGGGATTGGAATAAGTAGACATCAGAATATGAAGTCATCTTGTCTCTATTCTCAACTTGCAAATACTTTCATGTAGAGGGAGTTATTTAAGACAGTCGCTACGTCCTTGAAGGTTTTTGGCGCTAACCGGAGATACGTAAATGATTAGACAAAATAATTTTTTTAGTGTTTTTTGTGGATTGACTATTTCAGTTTTGATTTTACCACTTGCAGCTTTTACCCAGTTGGAAAATCTCGCGGCTTCGGCACAAAATATACCAAATAATTCTACTACTACCCAATCAAAGAAAGTAGTCGCACGCATTTGGCATGGTATAGTCCCGACTTCAAAAGCGGATGAATACTATGGTTATTTGGTAGAATCTGGAATTTAAAAAATCGAGTCAATTCCTGGTAATTTGGGAGCGCAAGTACTTCGCCGCATTGATGGAAATCATACAGAATTTACTGTTATTTCTTACTGGGAATCGCGGGATGCAATTCGTAAGTTTGCTGGTAATGATATCCAAAAAGTCAGACCTCTTCCTAGAGATAACGAATATCTTATAAACCCGGAAACCACAGTTAAACACTTTGATGTCATGCTCGACGATCGCAAATAATTTTTTAATCTGGGGGTATCCCTGTTTCCCCCTGTTAATACTGATTTAGCTCAAGTAATTACTGCTGCTCTGAAAAATCAATTACTACTTTGAATATTTCTTCCGGCATTTGATTAACCATCCACAGGGTTCCACCTTCTAGTTCAACACTTTGACTATGAGGAATGGCTTCCTGAGTCCAAGATTGATTCTCAGCTTTAGCTAAACCATATTTTTCTAAAGGTTCTAATGCTTTTTCTGCCGACAAAATCAAAGTCGGACAATTAATCAAACGAAATCTTTCTGGGGCAGAAAGACAATAGTTTGCTACTGCTAAACCAGGATATATAGGAGAGCCAAAGGACTTCAAATCATCTAAAACACAACGGTGATTTAACTCTCCATTTCCGACGTAATTGACGCGAGACAACCATTGTGGCATCAAATGAGAGCCATCTTCTTTAATTTGCGATCCTTGAGAATATCTCTTGAGGATTTTTGCTTGTTCTTCTGCATCAAATCCAACTACATTGCAGAGAATAAGTTTGTCAACTCGTTCTGGATAAGCTGCTGCAACTTCTCCGGCGATATAGCCTCCTGTGAGACTGCCGAAAATGCTGGTTTTTTGTATGCCTAATTCGTCCAAAAGTGCGATCGCAGTTTTAGCATAATCTGCAACAGAATAAACTCTTGGGGGTTTATCAGAATCACCTAACCCCATTAAATCCATTGCAATGACTAATTTTTTGGCAGCCAACAGAGGCATCAATTCTTTAAATTCATCACTACTGCGGGGAGTCATGTGCAGTAAAAGTATGGGTTCACCTTCTCCACCTATACGGTAAAGAATTTGTCCATCTTCTGTGTCTAAAAATGCTCGTTTGATTCGTTGGCTCATTTTTTATACACCCTACCTGACTAGAGTTTAGATCTAGATTTGAGATTACGGAACCACAATAATTTTCCCGTTCAAATCTCGATTTTGTATTTTGATCAGTGCGCCAGACACCCCTTCTAGATTAACTATCTCATCAATTGTGGGCTGTATCTTTCCCTGAGCAACTGCGGGAATCACTAAATTCCGAAGTGTCGCCAAACTTGAGTGATAATCGCTGTTATACCAGAGAGCGATGCCGTAAACTGTAATATTGCGCCCCAGCAGTTTCCCCAGAGGCAGGGCAGCATCCAGGCCAGTTGTAGTGCCATAGCTGATAATACATCCATTATTGGCGATCGCTTCTAAACAATCAGCAAATGTTACTTTTCCCGCACCATCGAGTGCCACCTGTACCCCTGAATTGTCAGTAATCCTCCGCACCTCGGAAGCTACATCTTGAATACTGTAATCAATTCCATGTAATGCACCTAAATCGAGTAATCGCTGTACCTTTGCTTGATTACCCGCAGTCGCGATCGCTCGCGCTCCTAGCAACTGCGCCAGTTGAATTGCTGCGCTGCCAACACCGCCGCTACCTGGATGTACCAAAACCCATTCTCCAGGCTGGACATTGGCTTTGTGAATCAGTGCCATCCCAGCAGTTAGATAGACGATAGGCAAGCTGGCTGCTACTGTAAACGATACTTCATCAGCCAGAGGTAACAACTCAGTTGCTAGAGCATATGCCATTTCTGCAAACGCACCCCTCACACGTCCAACTACACGCATTCCTGGCACAAATTCCTTCACCCCCAATCCCACAGCATCAACCTCACCAGCTGCTTCTTGACCCAGGATACAGGGTAGTTCTTTATTACGGTATGCTTGATAAGTTCCATAGGTTGTCTGTAAGTCAGAATTGTTAATTCCTGCCGCCCCTACCCGAATTCTGACTTCACCGGGGCCAGGTGGCAAAACTTCTACCTCATCTATCTGCACAGCAGTTGCACCACTGTACTCATAAATACGTGCTGCTTTCATCTTATGAACACCTATGGTTTTATTCCAGAATGGGAGCGTTTTAAATAACGTCCTGTAGGTGAACCTAATACCTGTCCGTTGTGATAAATTAGGTTTCCGCGCAAAAATGTACTCTTAACTTTTCCGGTTAATTCTACACCTTCAAATGGTGTATAGCCTTGTTTCGACTCAGATTCAGCCGCTCTGACTATAAAGCTTTCATGGGGATTTACTAATACTAAATCAGCATCATAACCAATAGCAATATCCCCTTTTTGTAATACACCAAAACGTCGCGATGGGTTCCAAGATAATAATTTAGCCATCTGATTGTAAGACATTCCTCGTTTACTTCCTTCACTTAATAAGCCAGAAAGTAAATATTCTGTACCGCCAAAACCAGATTTTGCTAACCAAATATTATCTGGGTATTTTGCACTACGTTTTTGTTCAGCAGAACAGCAAGCATGATCGCTAACTATCCAATCTACTTGATTATTAAGTACTGCTTGCCATAAATATTCCACATCAGCACGGGGGCGAATTGGTGGATTAACTTTTGCCCAAGTACCATTAGGAGTATCAATATCTAATAATAAATGTCCAACGGTGACTTCGCGCCTAAAATTGATGTGAGGAAAAGCAGTTTGCATTGTTAAAGCTGCTTCCATTGCTTTGCGCGAACTCAGATGTAATAAATTGATATTTGCACAATTTGTTTCATGGGCTAAATAAGAAGCAATACATATTGCTAACCCTTCAGAATGAGGTGGACGCGCTGCGCTGTAAGCTTTTAGTCCGCTAAGACTGGAATCATTTTCGACAATTTTTGTATAAGCGTTGAGAATTTCTGCAATTTCACAATGCAAACTTAAGCTAATAGTTTCTCTCGCTTCTGGATGCGCTTCTATTAAACGTGTCAGACCGCGCATAATAAATTCAAAATGAGCGAAATCATACCTCTCTTCTTTATTGATCATTAAAAAGAGGTTTTGTTGGTCTGATAAACCATGTAACCCATAACCGCCATAAAACATGAATATTTTAAAGGAAGAGACACCAAACTGTTCATAAAGTAGGGGTATTTCTTCAATATGCTGACTCGCTATAGGTGCGATGTGATAACTGTAATCAACAAAAAAGTTACCTACAGATAAGGCTAATACTTCTGGGAAAAAATCTTGATAGGAGCCGCCTTTGTTGAGATAATATTGCCCAGTACGGATGTAATTGAGGCTGGTAGTCACACCCCCCATTGCAGCTGCTTTACTTTCCGTCAGCGCATCTTTATCTAAGGGCTGATAGATACCGATATGCATGTGAGCATCTACCACCCCAGGAAAGCCTAGCAGATTTTGAGCATCAAATACTTCTTTGGCTTGCTCTGGGCTAATATTAGGAGCAATTTGGGCAAATTTGCCATCTTTAATCCCTAAATCTAGTAATTCGACAGTATCATTATGGGGACGAACTACACGCACATTCTTGATAATTTTATCTAATAGAGAAGTTTCTGACACAATAGACCTCACATAAAAATGAGTACAGAGCCTCAAGTTTTAATCATCAAAGACTATCTAAGGCATCAAGTAAAAATAAGTAGTGCGAGCATCTTGCTCGCGCGGGCAAGATTTCGGCGTGAGCGCTCAGTCGAACGCTGCCTGCACTACAAATATTAAATTGTTCAACTTATTTTTACACGACTCCTAAATACAAATATTTTACAAGTCCAGATTTGAGAACTTTAGCAACTAATCTTTTAACTGTGATAACTACTCTACTATAGTGCGATCGCTCTTGCATTTCTTTAATTTTATTCATAACCGTTATCGCACATGGCTTGGACTGCGAGATGAGTCGATACGAACTGTCCCAAGCTTGTTGAAATTCTGTAACCGCTTGTTCGCAAAGTTATTCACTGTAGGCTAACCAAATTTGGACTTACACAAAAGTTGACTATGTAAATAATTTCAGATATCAAACCGGATTTCTAGTGAATCTTGTTTTGATGACAGAGGATATGGATAAAATATCAAAATTGGTAATTGTGATAAAATTCTTCAGTCTATGCAACATAAATTAATTATCAGAGATGCTCAACCCACCTCCAAATTGTTCGCTTTATTAATAGGGATTGATGCTTATCTCCCAAACAGATTAGCTGATGGTTCTTCTTACAAAAGCCTTTGGGGATGTTCACGCGATATTAATCATGTAGAATTTTTTTTAAAAAATACCCTGCAAGTACCAGAAGCGCAGATTTTTAAATTAACAGCTTCTCACTCGGATACTCCTAATCAGCCAAAAGAGACAGGGGAAACCTTACCAACCTATGAGAATATTATTATCCAATTTCAAAAACTAATTGATTTGGCTCAACCTCAAGACCAAGTATACATTCACTATTCCGGTCACGGCGGACGTGCGGCAACAATTTATCCAGAAGTTAAAGGAAAATATGGTGTTGATGAGGTCATTGTACCGATGAATATTGGCAACTCAGAAAGCCGCTATATTCGTGATTTAGAATTAGCAAAAATCCTCCAGAATATGGTGGATAAAGGGTTAATTGTCACAATGGTGCTAGACAGTTGTCATTCTGGAGGTGCAACAAGGGGAGGAGTAGATGAGCCTGGAATTCGCGGTTTGAGTAGTAATGTCATAGATACAACAATACGACCCCAAAATAGTCTAGTTGCATCTGCTGAAGAATTATTGCAAAACTGGCAACAGTTAACACAAAAACAAGTAATAACCCGCAAACTGACAGCCACCAGTGGTTGGTTACCCCAACCCCAAGGCTATGTTTTATTAGCTGCTTGTCGGGATAATGAGTATGCTTATGAGTATCCTTTCAATGGTACAGAACGCAACGGTGCATTAACTTATTGGCTATTAGACTCTCTGCAAACACTAGGAAATGAAGTTACTTACAAGGTATTACACTCACGTATCCTCGCAAAAATCAATAGCCAGTTTAAACAGCAAACACCTATGTTGCAAGGTGAGGGAAATCGCATTATTTTCAGTGGAAAATCAATAGTTTCTCCCTCTGCTGTGATTGTTAAAAAAGTAGATGTAGCAAATAATCGAGTGCTGTTGCAAGTAGGGAAAGCACAAGGTTTGTCTAGAGGTGTAGAGTTTGCTATCTACGAATTAGGCACAACAGATTTAACCCAGACTCACAAGCGAGTTGCTCTAGCTAAAATTGTAGAATTGAATGCTGAGGAATCCTGGGCAGAAATTACTCAACTTCTGGTAAAACAAGAGGTAATTCGTACACTGATTCAGCCAGTACCTACTTTAAAAGCAGGAATGATTCAAGATGGAGCTTATGCCTTACAACTTAGTTCTAGTGTAAAGCTTGTCCGCAGGGTACGCCTGTTATCTTCTACAGATAATCAACTGATTTCAGAAATCAATATTACACAAGCCTTGGCAGCAGTCAAAACCGCAAAAACAAGAGTTGAAGGCAATAGCTGGATAGAATTTTTGTCTGTTGATGAACCTAGTGATGAACCTGTCAGTTATCAGGTATCTGTCAATACACAAGGCGAGTATGAAATTCTTGATGCTGGGGGAGAATTAATTAATTTGCGACCATCATTAATAGTAGGTGAACTAAATGCTGCTAGTAAAGTGGTCAACCGCTTGGTACATTTGGCTAAATATCAAGCCACTTTAGAGTTAGATAATAATGATCCCTTGTCTTCATTAGCAGGTAAGCTGCAAATTGAGTTATGCCAAGGAGAAAATCGACATGAATTATTACCATTGAATACTTCTGATAATTATCCTATCCTGAACGTTGATGAAAACGTCATTCTACGTATCCGTAATCAATCTGCTCAAATTTTAAATATTACCGTTTTAGCAATTCAGCCAGATTGGAGTATTTCTCAGATATATCCTAGCGGTGCAGCTGACTTTGAACCTTTAGATTCAGGAATGGAAACATTTGTTCGTATCCATACTAGCCTTCCAGATGGATATCAAGAAGGTGTGAATTTTATTAAGGTGTTTGCAACTGTAGGAGCAACTAATTTCCGTTGTCTAGAATTACCAGCTTTAGATAAACCTCGTAGGGTAACACGTGCATGGAGAGCAACAAGTAACCCATTGGAAGAATTGTTGGCGGTTATTGCTAGTGAAAAACCCCCCAATAGAAAGTTGAGCGCGGCAGCTTATACCAGCGATAATTGGACAACAGAGCAGGTACAGTTTGTTATCACTCAGGTCTAGAGCGTTTTGTCAAGACCTATTTTGAGAACCATAGTTTTAAAAGTAGTGGGAGCATCTTGCTCCCTGGTGGTAGTAGCGGGCAAGAATTCGGCGTTAGCGCTCAGTCGAACGCTGCTTACAAAAAATAAATTACCCATATTCCGTAGTGCGTAAAGCCTTCTCCTATCGGAGACGCTACGCGAACGGCATAGCTTCGCTTAGCGCGTAGCGTGTCCGTAAAGCCTGCGGCATAGCTTCGCTTAGGGCGCAGCCTCTCGCAGGGAAGGACAAACATCTTGCTCGCTGGTGTTCAAAAGCGAGCAAGACTTCGGCGTGAGCGCTCAGTCGAACGCTGCTCGCGCTACAAATTTATTGGGTATTTAAAAAATTGGATGTCCCTTAAATAAGGTTTCAGACCCTAAAATCCTCGCTTATGCTTCCAGATTCTGACAAATTTTGGGTCTAGCTACAGTCAATTTTACTACAGGAGGTTAAATTCACCAAATTTAACAAATCGTGCCAATCAGCACCTAGCCATGCAGTAATTTTAGTTAGATGTGGCTGAAGTCTTCCTATTGCAGAGGCAAACCCTTCGGCTTTTTTGGCATATTTCAAAGCTCGGTTTAATGCATCACCCACCTCATCTTTATCTGGCTGTGGCTTATTTAGCTCCTCCTGGGCATCTTCAAAGGCATTATCAATTTTACGACGGTCTGAAGTTTCTAATTTCGCCAGTATTTCACGTAAAGCGTTGATTTCTGCCTCTATGTTGACAGTTGCAGGTGCGGGTAAACTGACTGGTTGAAAATTGATGCTTGCAGTGTTGTTGTCTCCCGTGATAATTGCGCCACCTGTGACATTATTACCAACAGAAACTGAACGGTTTTGTCCGACCTTGCGATCGCCTATGATAATTACACTATCTTTGACACGACCCCCGACAGAAACGGAACTGTCTTCTTTGTCTTTGTTATTGTTACTACTATTAATATTGTCAGATTTGACGGGATTTATTGCCTGTTCTGTCTGATAACGTCGTCGCCGAATTTTTATTTCTGGGGTTGCGTATTCGGGAATTCCCTGCAAGTCAATGGAGGTACAACCCATTTGAAAACAATCTTCATAATTCATTCCAGCCCCGAAAGCGGTATAAAATCCGACGCTAAATTTAATTGCTGCTTGATCCCCAATCGCTTGATTCATCCCCACCACGCAATCAATATATTGGTGAATAGAATCAGCTTGTGCTTCACTGTAACAGGCGTTGAGTAAAACACATTCAACTTGTTGCTGAAACAAATCAAATAGTTTTGCCAAAGCTTGGGTACTGACAAGTTGCACGTTTCCAGAATTATCTTCCAAGACTAATCCATCAGTACCAGAGCCATGTCCCGAAAAGTGAACAATTGTTGGTTGATGGTAAGACAGGAAGCGGGTTAAATCATCGACTCGTACCGCAGATTCTGTGATGATTTGAAATTCGTCTCGATGGGGAGATATAGCAAGTGTGTTTTTGATTTCCCGCACTTCTTCATCTAGGCGCAGATTTGCTGTGTTTTTGGGGTTAGCGGAGAGGATGAGGATTTTTTTCACGGTGTTATTTGATATGGTTTTTTAATTACGAATAAGACTTACATAGCTTGCTTCTGCGTAGTGGTATTACGAATTACCAACACCATCACACATGTGCTTGTCACTCTCATGATTAGGGGGATTAACTTTATAATACTCGCGCATAAAATTGCACCCTTTCTGGAGTAAATAATCAAAATCCAGCTTCCACAGTCTTACCGTGTTGTCATCACTAGCAGAAGCTAGCATATTGCCATCCTGGCTGAAGCTGATTCCATTAACTGGGTTTATATGCCCGGTAAGAATTTTGATTTCGTCGTAGGTGCTGGCGTCCCACAGTTTCACCGTCTTGTCAACACTGGCAGAAGCAAGCATCTTGCCATCGGGACTAAAACTGACGTTCTGAACCGTGCTTGTATGCCCGGTAAGGGTTTTGATTTCGTCGTAGGTGCTGGTATCCCACAGTTTTACCGTGGTGTCACCACTGGCAGAAGCAAGCATCTTGCCATTCGGGCTGAAGCTGATACTCCAAACCCACCCTGTATGGCCAGTAAAAGTTTTCATTTCCTCATAGGTGCTGGTATCCCACAGTTTCACCGTCTTGTCATAACTGGAAGAAGCAAGCATCTTGCCATTCGGGCTGAAGCTAATGCCCCAAACCTCTTTTGTATGCCCGGTAAGGGTTTTGATTTCGTCGTAAGTGCTGGTATCCCACAGTTTCACCGTGGTGTCATCACTGACTGTTGCTAACATCTTGCCATCGGGACTAAAGCTGACACCATTAACCGAACCTGTATGCCCAGGTAGGGTTTTGATTTCATCGTAGGTGCTGGTATCCCACAGTTTCACCGTCTTGTCAGCACTGGCTGTTGCTAAAATCTTGCCATCTGGGCTAAAGCTGACACCATTAACCGAACCTTTATGCCCAGTTAGGTTTCTGATTAATATGCCGGTGCTAGTATTCCATAGTTTTACCGTATTGTCAGCACTGGCAGAAGCAAGTATCTTGCCATCTGGGCTAAAGCTGACATCATTAACCGAATCTGTATGCCCAGTTAGGTTTCTGATTAATGTGCTGGTGCTGGGATTCCACAGTTTCACCGTCATGTCCTCGCCACCACTGGCTGTTGCTAGCTTGCCATCCCGGCTAAAGCTGACATCCATGACTAAGCCTGTATGCCTAATTAGGGTTTTGATTTCCTTGCCTGTGCTGGTATCCCACAGTTGCACCTTGTTGTTATCACTAGCAGAAGCTAGCATATTGCCATCTGGGCTGAAGCTGATGCCCATGACATCCCACTTCCCAGCCAGGGTTTTGGTTTCCTTACGGGTGCTGGTATCCCACAGTTTCACCCTGTCGTCTTGACTGGCTGTTGCTAACATCTTGCCATCTGGGCTAAACCTAACGCGAGAAACCCACTTTTTATGCCCAGTTAGGGTTGTGATTAATGTGCGAGTGCTGATATCCCAAAGTTTCGCCGTCTTGTCACCACTAGCAGAAGCTAACATCTTGCCATCTGGGCTAAAGCTGACATCATTAACCGAGTCTGTATGCCCAGGTAGGGTTTTGATTTCATCGTAGGTGCTGGTATCCCAAAGTTTCACCGTGTTGTCAGCACTGGCAGAAGCAAGCATTTTGCCATCTGGGCTAAAGGTAATGGCTTTAACCCAGCGTGTATGCCCAGTTAGGGTTTTGATTTCCTCGTAGGTGCTGATATTCCACAGTTTTACAGTCTTGTCGTCACTGGCTGTTGCTAACATCTTGCCATCTGGGCTAAAGCTGACACCATTAACTGAACCTGTATGCCCAGTTAAGGTTTTGATTTCTTTGCCAGTGGTGGTATCCCAAAGTTTCACTGTGTTATCAGCACTGGCAGAAGCAAGCATCTTGCCATCTGGGCTAAAGCTGATGCCTCGAACCTCGCCTGCGTGTCTTCCCAAGGTGTTAGGTGCGGCAACACGGTGAACTGTTTTTAATAATGCGAGTTTTACCTGAGTGCGGGTATTCTCATCTACCCCCCATAATTGACCTCGCATTTTTACAGCAGCTTTTACGCTTGATTCAAGAGCTTTTCGCCCATCTAAACCCACAAACCCATCAGAACTTTGGGCAAAGGCATTAATTTGACTGATTTCAGCATTCCCCCAGCCTATACCCGCTAGTCCAGATAAACCCAAAGCTAACACCAAACCCCCTGCCAGTCCGGAAAAAGTCAGCCTTCTTCTGCGTTCCCGTTGCTTTTGTTCCCTATCCCTCAATGCTACACTAGCTTGAATAAACTCTTGCTCGGCTGCGCTAATATCCTCTCGCCGTTGTTTTAACTTTTCTTCTCCCTCTACCAACGCTGCACCCCGCAACAATGCCCCTTCATCCCGTTGCGTCTGTTCCCATTGATACATTGCGGAGCGCAAACGGTCTTGCCAAGCCCGGAAGCTACGGTCTGCATTCATCCATTGCCGAAGTTCACCCCAATTACGGATCAACGCTTCATGGACAACTTCTACTGTCTCTTGGTTAGCAGAATTTTGACTGGTGACTACTAATCGATTATCCGCCAACTGTTTCACCAATCCCCAGCTGGCTTCACCCAATTCCGCCTTCATCGCCACCCGTCGCGTATCCTCCGTTCCTTCCCCTGGATGCACCAACTGGATAAAAATTCGCCGCACCTGTTCTTGTTCATTGGCGCTCAACTTACCATAATTCTCATCTGCATGACGAGCCAAGGCTCCTTTTACCTCACCAATTTCCTCATAAGCTGTATGAGTTAACTGTTTACCCGTTCGCCGCTTCCACAACTGAGTTAAGGCAAACTCTAAAAGGGGTAAATTCCCTGGGTTATCTTCCACATCATCCAAAATGCGTTTTACCAGCCCATCTTGAAATGTTACCCCCAGCTTAGAAGCAGGCTTTGCAATCACCTGTGAAAGTTCCTCACGGTTCATCGGCCCCAGCTTGATGTCAGCATTTTTCAACACATCAGCAAGTGGACGATAGGAAAGGAGATTCCCCAAGAAATCCGCCCGCATGGTTCCAACCAGCACAGTATTATTGTCAGGGTCAGATTGAAAGCAAGTTAATAAGGTATCTAGGAAACTATGGCGAATTTTTTGATCCGCACACAAAGTATAAAGTTCTTCAAATTGGTCGGCAATCAACAACACCCGATGATTGGGATAATTCCGTGTAATTTTGGCGAAAACATCTTGCAGAGGAACAGAACCATTGGCAAAGTATTCAGCTAACTTACGAGCTTGAAACATTTGCTCAGTAGCATCTTTATCTGGCTCGTAAAGGGGAACCAGTGACTCAGCCAGAGCTTGGAATGGTTCTGAACCCGGACGGAAGTGAGTAAATTTCCAATAACCTTGTTTTTGTAACTTCGGCACTAATCCCGCCAACACTACCGAAGATTTACCACTTCCCGATGCACCCAACACTGGTATAAACTTCCGGCTTTGAGTCGCCGCAAATAGTTCTTCTACAAATACCTCACGTCCAAAGAAAACATCAGCATCATCGGGGCCAAAGTGAAATAAACCGCGATAAGGACAGGGAAGATTTTCGTCAGCAGCATCCGTAGAGTCAACAGGTAATACTGTTGTATTTTCACGGTAATAGTAATTGGTGATGGTGATAGTGGCAGTATTGCGATCGCCCGTAATAATAGCACTGCTGAGGGCACTCCCTCCAACATTGGCGCTGTGGTCTTCTTCTGTCATACTCCCTCACTTATCGATTCTGTATTGCTTGTACTGATTTCATCCGTCACACTTTGATACAGAGGTTGGCGAAAACCATTAATAACCGCCTGCTGAGTAGCATCTTTATCTAAGAGTGTATGTAAATGGATCTGATATCCACCCTTATCTACCCGTCCTTGTAAATAGTCTTTGATTGCAGTTACATCGTTTACACAAGCCTGCAATGGAGAAACAGGAAGTAAATATTCATCAATTCCAACCAAAAAAGCATATAAATTAAGCGTCATAGTCTTTTCTTGACGTTCTAGTTCAATTAGTGAAATTTGTCTAATTTCTGTTTTGATTTACTCTGCTCAAATCTGGCTAGCTCATTGTTAGTCCACACAAACTATGAGTAGTAGCTCCATACGTCTTAACTCGTATGCAACACAAAATTATATAAACCACATCTATTTTGAGAACCATAGTTTTAAAAGTAGTGGGAGTATCTTGCTCCCTGGGCTTCTTAGCGGGCTTTCCGGCACGCACTACTCCAGGTTTCAAAATGGACGAGGTTTAGCTACTATTTTTCAGATGATAATTGTACAAATTTATAGAACAGCGTTAAAAAGTATATTAACAGCATTAGTAAATTTACGATAGTCATTTACTATAAGAAATTTTAATTTAAATAATTGCTATTCCAACGTTACTACAAGCTGAAGAATCGAACTGATTACACCAGCATTGCTGAAAACTGCAATAGCAGTAGCAGCAAACTAAAATCATAAGTAAAACTTTGCCTGTTGACCGGCGGTAATGTATTTATGGGGGTGAAGTGGCAAGTATTTATATTCAAAAAGCTGAAAATTTATGCCATTGCTGGGGCTGAGGTTATGGTGTAGTTGAGGGACAAAATTACTGATATGACTGGCTGGAAATTCAAAATTATCATTGATAATCAATATAAGTAGGTCAAGGACAAACGTCTCGCTCACTGGTGTTCACTCATCGTGCAAGACTTCGGCGTGAGCGCTCAGTCGAACGCTGCTCGCACTACGAAATATGGGTAATTTATTTTTTGGAAGTCCCTAAGGTAAATTACTGCAAGTCATGCTTTTATTAGGCAACGAAGAAAATATTTTTCTCATATTATCTTAAGCTCCATCACTTATTTGCTTTTGTATGAGTATTTGCATGAGATTGGTATGAGATTATCCAGTAAGATAATTGTTAAATTCAAAAGTAAGCTCAAATTGTTGCTCTAAAAAACCTTTCAAGACTTTTCTTAACAAGGCTTGAAGAATTTACTAATTGAAGATTGCTTATGGTTTGTACATCTGGTACTGCTTATACTGTACAGGTAGGAGACACGCTTTATTTAATTGCCGAGCGCTTATTAGGTAATGGTAACCGTTGGACTGAAATCACAAACCCAGATGGCAGCTCGCCCAATCCCGCTAGTTTGCAACCTGGGCAGGAACTCTGCATTCATAGCACTGTTGTAACGCCACCATCAGGTAGTGGTTTCGCAAGTATTGTGTCGCGCCAGACTTACGAAGCTATGTTCCCAAACTGTAACGCTCTGTACACCTACGATAGCTTAGTTACAGCCGCCCAAAAATACCCGCAGTTTTGTAACGAAGGTTCAGACGAACAACGCCAACGCGAGGCTGCTGCTTTCTTAGCTAACATTGCCCACGAGACAACAGGAGGATGGGACACGGCTCCTGGTGGGCGCTATGCTTGGGGTTTGTACTTTATTGAAGAAGTAGGTTGCGAGAATGGCAATTGTACTCAATACTGCGATCCCAGCAATAGCATCTATCCCTGCGTACCAGGTAAAACATATCACGGTCGCGGCCCAATCCAATTATCATGGAATTATAACTATGGTGCCGTGGGTCAGGCTCTAGGTATAGATTTACTCGCTAACCCCGATTTAGTGAAATCAGATGGTGCGATCGCCTTTCAAACTGCTTTATGGTTTTGGATGACTGCTCAACCTCCCAAACCATCCTGCCACGCCGTCATCAGTGGCGGTTGGACTCCTTCGGCAGATGATGCCAGCAAAGGACGTATACCTGGATTTGGTATGACTATCAATATTATTAACGGTGGACTTGAATGCAGTATTCCTACAAATGCCAAGGTTGAGGACAGAGTAGGCTTTTATCAGCGTTTTTGCCAAATGTTGGGCATAAGTATGGGTGAGAGCATCTACTGCGATCGCATGGCGCACTATTAATCCCCCGTCTCGACTTTCATGCATGGGGGTGAAATAGTATTTCGGTTACGCATAGATGAAAGCAATCGATAAATAATTAAAACAGAAACCATGACCGCACAAACAAACCAAACCAGTAACCTTTACGCCTTACTGATTGGCATTGATTTCTATTTACCTAACCGTCTACCTGATGGTAGTTCTTACAAAAATCTTGGTGGTTGCGTGCGAGACATCAATCATGTGGAAGCTTTTCTCAAACAGATGCGGAAAGTTCCAGATGCTCAAATTTTGAAATTAACAGCTTCTCAAAATCCTGCCGAAGCCACAAAACCACTGGAGCCGCCAGAAAAATTACCGACGCGCCAAAACATTGTCGATTACTTTAGAAAACTCGGCGCGATCGCTCCACCCGGATCGCAAGTATATATTCACTATTCTGGACATGGTGGACGCGCAAAAACTATTTTCCCAGATATTAAAGATCCAGATGGCATTGATGAAGGATTAGTCCCCGCAGATATCGGTACTTCAGAAGGGCAGTATTTGCGCGACTTAGAGCTAGCACAATTGTTGCAGGATTTAGTAAATCAGCAATTAACTGTGACGCTGGTGTTGGATTGCTGCCACTCCGGAGGGGCAACCAGAGGTGATGCAGAAATTCGCGGCATGAATGTGGTTGACGATAAGCCCCTGCAAGCAGGTCAAGAACTTGTAGCACCCCTAAAAACTCTGGCAACAACTTGGCAATCTTTAACAGCCGGAGAAACTCGCGGACTGAAAGCAGGAGGTTTGCCACAATCAGAAGATTATGTAGTATTAGCAGCTTGTCGTCCCAATGAATTTGCCTTTGAGTATGCCTTTAACCGTGAAACCAAAGAACGCAATGGAGCGCTTACCTACTGGTTGTTAGATACCTTGAGGCAACAAAATCCCGGACAGACATATAAGGATTTATACGATCGCATCAACGCCAAAATTCACAGTCAGTTCCCCCAACAAACCCCAATGCTGATGGGTACAGGCAATCGGGAATTGTTTGGTAGTGATTCAGCAACAACTGTCTATGCTGTACCTGTGCTAAAAGTCCAGACCTTACCCACAGGTGAAACCCAAGCGGAACTAGGAATCGGTCAAGCAAACGGGGTTGGCAAAGGAGCAGAATTTGCCATCTACCCGCGTGGAACAACTAACCTGAGCGCCCAAGAAAATCGCATCGCGATCGCCAGAATTATTCAACGGGGAGCCACTGAATCGCAGTGTCGGCTAGAACCGATTGAAGGCAAGGAACTGAAAGTTGAACAGGGAGACCAAGCTGTTTTAATCTCTGCTTCGGTGAATCTTGTCCGCAAAATTTCCCTTTCCTTGGAAGCACAAGCCACAGTTCAACAAGATGCTTTAGAGCAGATTAAGCAAGCCTTAGCTGGAAATGGTTGGATAGAACTAGCAGAAGATGTTGCAACTACCGATGATGATGAAGGCGTTGCTTATCAGGTGGTAGTGAACAAAAACGCAGAGTATGAAATTTGCGATCGCACTGGTTATCCTTATGAAAATATGAAGCCAGTTATCAAAGTTGGCGACCCAAATGCTGCAAAAACAATCGTCAACCGCCTTGTGCATCTAGCAAAATATCATGCAACAGCAGAGCTAGATAATACTGATAAAGACTCCCCCTTAGCTGGCAAGTTGGCGGTTGAATGGCTAGGCACATCCGACACCTACGAATTAGGCGATAAAATTCCACCCAAGTCGCAGTTGAAAATGTTTGCAGTCCCCAGTCAGCCAAAGGTGACAACTGGTGAATATATTTTCCTGCTGATTCGCAATAATTATTCCCAACCTCTAAATATTGCCGTCTTAAACTTAGCGTCAGACTGGGAAATTGAGCAAATTCACCCTAGAGGACAAGGAGAATATTTCACCACCCTCGACCCCGGTAAGACAGAAGTCATACCCTTAGAACCCTCACTCGAAGGGGATGGTGCTGCCGTAGAAAACACTGTGAAAGTTTTTGCCACAGTTGGTGCGGCTAACTTTCGCTGGTTAGAGCTACCATCCCTCGACGAGCAACTGCAATCGAAGGGATTTAGTATTCATTTGGGAAATCCACTCGAAGCCCTATTGGCAGCAATTGATGACGAGCAACCGCAAACACGTAAGCTTACCGTTGCTGCATCTGCCAGTAGTGAGTGGACAACCAAGCAAGTGACACTCAAAATTGCCAAATAATCAAATCTATATTACGAGGTCAACCATGAATATACAAGGTTTTGTGGGCACAAAGGAAAAGTACAGTGTTGAGGCGATCGCTCAAGACAGTATGCTAGCTTATGAAATTCAAGAGATACTCATTGAAATTGGCGATCTACAACCTCCATCTGGGGAAGAATCCTTATCAGAAAAAGGTTTTGATGATGTTTGCATAGCTGCCTTGTTGAGATTTCAAGCTGAATACTTGCCAGAAACTAGTACAGAACGGCTGTATGGCTTCTTCGGCACGGAAACTGCATCCAGCCTTATAGATGCCAAACCCAACGCTAGAGCCGCAGTTCAGCTCAAGAGTTCCAAAAGTAATGGCAAATCCCAAACTGGCGACATGGCTAGTCGGATTTACAACTACATGGTAAAAAAGGGCTACACCGTCTTCACAGAAAGACAGGAATACAACATCGTCTATATAGAAGGCATGAATGTAGATCTGACACTCAACGACGATCGCCCAAACTCTTTCAACGATCTGCGCTTGGTGCTGGAAATTCAAGAAGGCAAGCCTGTAATCTTAGACCAATGGGAGGGAACAACCGAACCAGGAGTCAGGTACACTAATACACCTCTAAATCCCAAGGGTGCTGCCAGGATTAAGTTTGGACAGTATCGAGCTTGGCAGGTAGGAACGCACCAAGCAGGCAAACCAACGGCACATGAGGCATTAGTGCAAACAGGCGGTGAGGTGAACGTTCATAGAGACTTTGATAAAAACTTCTTGCGTACTAATGACAAAATTGATACTGGATTTTTCGGTATTAACCAGCATTGGGGATTTGACTTTCCCCAAAACGATATTAAGACAGCCAGTGCTGGTTGCCTAGTGGGGCGCACGACAGCAGGACACAGACAATTTATGGAATTGGTGAAGCAAGATAAGCGCTATCAAGCAGATAAAAAGTATACATTCTATTCAACTGTAATTGCAGGTGATGACCTGATGAAGCCGGAAAATGATGTCACCGTAAGTTAAAAAATTCTCGTCACAGCTTAAGGGACTTCCAACTAAAAAAATATTCCATCGCTGTGTATGCAGAGGAAGCAGAGGAGGCAGAGGAAGCAGAGGAGAAATAATTTGCCACTATGAAAATGGGATAATTTATTTTCTGGAAGTCCTTAAGGTAATGTAAATCAACGCAGATATGGAGCGATCGTAGCGAAGCTTAAAGCCATGACGCACAGTGCAGTGAAAATGGTCAGAGAATGAGAGCGATCGCGTCTAAGCTAAACCACATCTAGTTTGCATAATCTGAAATTGTATATTTCTTGTGGGGTGGGCATCTTGCTCGCCCAATATATATAAATTAAGAAATCTGATCGGCTGTTAACTCTATTAAATACTAGATGATAACATGAATACTATTTTAGTAATAGATGAGAATCACGAAACTAAAAACCTCTTACTTAAATGTTTGAAAACAGCAGGATTTGAGGTAATTAGTACAGAGAATGGTCTTGTTCGCGTGCATTTAGAAAAGGATAAATTGTCTACTATCGAAGAATGTAAAAAATTAAATAATCCTCAATCCATATTTCCATCAATACCTCGGCTACGTAAAGTATTTGAATTTATAGAATCAAATTATCATCAACCTATTAGTTTAAAAGAAGTAGCTCGCGCTGTTGGTTATTCCTCAGCTTACTTAACTGATTTAGTACGAAAAATTACGGGAAAAACTGTCAATGATTGGATTATTGAGCGTCGGATAGCCCAAGCATGTACTTTGCTTTTAGAAACTAACAACTCCGTTAATCAGATTGCTTTACAAGTAGGCTATCAAAATATCAATCATTTTTATTGTCAGTTCCGGAATTATCATAGCACTACCCCCCATGCTTGGAGAGAAGCACAACGCTATCAACTATAGCAGTCCTAAATTATTTATGAATTTACGGAATAGCCAAAATGGCTGTTATTGGGGCAGGTAGGATGCCTGCCCCACTGTCCTTGTTCACAAATCAAATAGAATTGCTATAGCTACAGCAGATTGCCAGTTGGTGAAGTACAGATTATATCGTTGATTGTAGGGGCACTGGCACTGCCATGCCCCAAAGCGCGTACCTCATTTACCTGAAATCTGCTGTATCTTGGTGAAATGCCAATATCAGTTGATCGGGCAATTCTACTGGTTAAAATATATATGGACCAGCTTCCCTTAGAACAAAGTAACCATTTGAGTTACTAGAACAATAAGCAATCCAAAAACTCCCACTAGCCCATGTACCCGTGACGTGGGGACTATTACGGTTAACAGTCCATTGCCACTGGTTTGTTAGGTATCCCCGAGGATCGTTGCTAGGCGGACGGTTGTACAAAGCTACGTAATCATAGTTACCGATGTTGTCTGCACGCCAATTAAGTGCGACATAGCCGCCTGAGTTTGTTAGCGAGATTTCGATATTATCCGCAGCAGCTTGAATACCACCTGAGGCATGTGCTTGGAGCATTTCTTGTTCTACTGCTGCTGGATCTAAATTGGAAGGTGTTACAGTCATGATTTTCCCTTTAATAAATAGAGATTCTTGGAATCTAATGTTTAGCTTTTTGGCTAACCATTTCGTTCTTTATTAATATCAATATTATTCTTTTTTAATTTAATTTATAATTAAATATCTTTAGATGATTGAGAAAAAATAAGTAATTATTTTTAGACTATCGTAATTAATCAATATCTATATAGATTCCGTGATTTTAAAATTTACAAACATGAATTTAGCTATTTAAGTCTAAATTTGATAAATATTTTATGGCAAAACTAAAAATAGTTAACTGGCAATTATTTTTTTCTAAATATAGTTCATTACTACTCCAATCTCGCCAAGATAATATATGTATATGGAAGGCAAAAGAATTTGCAAAAAATATTCATTTTTATTGAAAAGTTTAGATTTCACCCATGATTTCTATAACTTTTCACAAAAAGCTTTCCATCGAAAAACCTTCTACACAACATAACTCAATTCATTAAAGGAAATAATCATGACTACAACACGTAATTTCGATTTAGACAAAGCAACATCTGCGCCAGCTATTGATGAACCTGTAAGTATTGAACTTGAAAATACTGTTCAGGAGATAGCTGCATCTTGTGATGTTGCAGATCCCTCACCCATAGATTTGGCAACCATATCTGTAATTCAGCAAGTACTTGATATCGTTAATAACGAACGGAGCCGAGTAGGATTATCGCCACTGCGGCTTCACTCCCAACTAACTGCAGCAGCTCAAGCACATTCCAACGATATGGCAAGAAATAACTTTATGAGCCACACTGGCTCTGATGGTTCATCACCATTCGATCGTATGAAGCGATATGGTTATAATTACCGACAAGCTGCCGAAAATGTAGCATCAGGTTATTCTTCGCCTCAAGATGTGATGCGCGGTTGGATGAATAGTAGTGGGCATCGTGCAAACATTCTCAATCCCAACTACCGTGACATTGGCATTGGATATGCTAACGGGAATCAACTTTATTGGACGCAAACCTTTGGTGCATAGTTATCTCACGAAGATAAGCTAGGGATGCTGGGAAATAAAGAGTAATTACTCATCTCAAAATCCCTTCTTTATTCTTCAATAAGTTCCAAATTATTTACCTATCTTTTTAACTAAGTAAGAGGCTAGTAGCCAAATGATAAACAATCAGAACCAAACAACTGAACTAACCGGAAAATATCTAGTTTTGTTCCGTGAAGATGCAGTCACTGACGGTATACAAATGTTGAGCGATACGGCCAGTATCGATATACCTACTGCTAGACAATCCCAAACAGAACAAAGCACGCTTTTAAATACTTTGGGTGTTGCAGTGGTGAGCGCAAATCCAGAACAAATCGGCTCTGTGAGAAGTTCTACCACAGGAGATAGCCCCATCTTGTCAATTGAGCCAGAAAGGGTACTTTACACCCTGGCAGATGTAGGTTCTAGGAATTTACAACTTGCAAAATCTACTACTGATATCAAAGTAGATTACCTACAAGGTTATCGGGATGCAGTAAATCATTTGGTTGGCTCTTTAGTTCCTGGGGAACAAACTCAGCTTGTTAATGCACTTGCAGATGAGTCTGTGACAACTTGGGGACTGAAGGTAACCAATGCAGAGAAATCATCTCTTAGCGGTCAGGGTATTAAGATTGCAGTTCTAGATACTGGATTCGATTTTAACCATCCCGACTTTATCGGGCGAAATATTATTAGCAAGTCCTTTATTGAAGGGGAAGATGTGCAAGATGAGAACGGACATGGCACTCACTGCATTGGTACTGCTTGCGGCTCCTACCGACCAAATAAATTACCACGCTACGGTGTAGCTTACAACTCGGAAATTTATGTAGGTAAAGTGCTAAGTAATGAAGGAAGCGGAAGTGATGGAGGAATCCTCCAAGGTATTGAGTGGGCGTTAGCAAATGGATGCCATATTATCTCTATGTCCTTAGGTGGTTTTACCCAAGTCGGCACGCCGTTCTCTCCTATATATGAAGCAATCGCCCAACGAGTGCTACGTCGCGGTTCCTTGATAGTTGCAGCCGCCGGAAATGATAGTAGGCGTGGCTCAGGCATTATCAATCCAGTTGCTCGTCCAGCTAACTGTCCTTCAATTATGGCAGTTGCAGCTCTTGATTCACAGTTACAAATTGCTGGTTTTTCAAATCGAGGCATCAATCCAGAAGGTGGTCAAGTGGACATTGCAGCCCCTGGTGTAGAAGTCTACTCTAGCTGGTTAATGCCTACAGAATACAGAACCATTAACGGTACCAGTATGGCTACACCACATGTTGCAGGCATAGCTGCTCTCCATGCTGAGGCAACTGGTTTGAGAGGACAAGAACTCTGGAATCATCTCATGCGGACAGCTCGTCGCTTACCCTTGGCTTCAGAAGATGTTGGTGCTGGTCTTGTGCAAGCACCCTAATTAACTCTTAACAGTTCGCGGAAGTCCCCACCCTCAGCGCAGCAGGGTGGGGTAGTGACGCTTCGACGACGAAAACATCTCCGACCGATATCAACCTTCCGGTTGATTAGGGAGTGAGATGGTTGTTAGCGAAGCGGTAGCGACGAAGGAGCGTCGGAGTCGTCAATAGCTGGACTTGGTAGTCGGTCAATCCAGTCTTCAATCAATTGTGTCATCGTTTTTTCTTTGCTATTAGCATATAGTTTAAGCTTGTTGTATCTACGCTCAGACATCCGAAAACGTAATGATTTCTCTTTCATGGGTGTGTACACGTTACGCCATTTCTATGCTAATATATAAATGGTTGTTGACCCACCCACACGGCTCATAACAAACGGTCACAGTAGCGGCTCGACGCTTACCAAGTCTAAGAGCGTGAGAAAGGGGGAAAGACCTCGGTCACTGGTTCGCATGATTGCGCTCTGCTGTAAAAAATAAGCCACACAGAGGTGTACGTCCAAGTAATAAAACTGCCTGCGGGAGGCGGGCGGCTGCGCGGGTTCTCCCCATGAGGAGATAAAGGTAGCAATACCAGAAACGCTGTGTAAGACCATAATCGGGTTCAGTCCCGAATATCCTTGTGATATACCCAACGTGGCAACGGCGAATGAGACGCGAAACGTTGATGGTTGTTTTGATGAGCGATACGCAAAGAGCGAAGCAAGCCGGAGTACTTCACTTCTTATCTTTTGCCAGACTTACTCAGGTATTACCTAGTAGTCTGGTAGTTATGCTGTATTGAACTTCGTACACCACCAACAATATAAGGGACTTCCAAATAAAAAAAATAAAAAAATATTCCAATCATTAACTTACCAAACCCGCAACTCGTAGGGGCGGGGTTACCCCCATACGTGTCAACTTAAGCTTAAAACTTTTCTCTATCTCGTTTCCAGGCTCCGGCTGGAAATGCATATTGCGAGGCTCTGCCTCGAAAGCTGTTAACAATTCAAAATTCAAAATTCAAAATTCAAAATTAAAGACATTTTCAGTCGGGGATTTAAACCCTGACTGAAAATGATACTACGTATAGACGTAGGGGTCTTAAACCCTTTTATGTACGATAAATTGAGGCAGCAGCCCACGGATCATCGCTCCCACGCAGAGCATGGGAGCCAGTTAGGATAAGGTTTTTGCGTTAAGTTGACACCAATGGGGGTTACCCCGCCCCTACAATTTGGCATAATTTATTTTTGGAGTTCTATCTCGTTTCCAGCCTCCGGCTGGAAATGCGTATTGCGAGGCTCCGCCTCGTCTTCTGAATAAATTGAGGCAGCAGCCCACGGAACATCGCTCCTACGCAGAGCATGGGAGCCAGTTAGGATAAGGGTTTCACGTTAAGTTGACACCAATGGGTTACCCCGCCCCTACAATTTGGCCTAATTTATTTTTGCAGTTCCCTAAGTAGTTTTATTCCAATACCGTTTTTCTATTTCTCTACTTACAGGTTAAAAGAAACTAGTTATGTCTAAGGTAACTTTATTAATTTCTGTTGACGATCAATATAAACAGCAAATCCTTGAAGTCGTTAAGTCTTTACAAGCATCTGGGATGAAAATAGAACAGATAATGGAGCAAATTGGAGTCATTACAGGTTCAATTGACTCTGCACAAATTGAAGGGATTTCTCAAGTTGAAGGTGTTGCTGCTGTTGAAGTTTCACAGCAATACCAGCTTGACCCGCCAGAATCAGAAATTCAATGAATTCTGAAGAAATGCCAGAATTTCTAATATTAGGATTCACATTTGATTTTTGCACAAATACGTAGTGGACTGACACGCCTAAAATGTGGCAATATAATTTTCTTGTGGGGGAGCCACTGCGTTGCGCGGGTTAAGAGCGTTGTAGCAAGTGGCATTGGACATCTTGTCCGCCCAGGACGGGCGAGACGCCCATCCCACAAGAGTTTTCCTAATGCACTATTTTAGCTGTGTCAGTCCACTACATATACTTAGATGTTTTCAGAAATCAAATCGGATTTCTATATGTTTCCGAATCGCTACTTATTTTTTACTTTAGTGAGATTAGCGAAATAATATCTCATGCAAATATCATATAAAATCTCATATAAATTTTATGGAGTATATGTAAACAAATAATACAGATTTTAAATACGAGTAGAAGTTTATTGAACAGCAGAAAATAGTATCAATTTCTATCAATACTATTAGATATTTAAATAATGCAATTATCTGGAAAATTAGAACATGAACTTGTAGATTAACGCATTCTGGCAAATCTCAAATTTAATCAAACGAGTCAGTCGCATCTATGAATCTCGATACTCTCCTTGAGTTTATTAACAGCAAGCTGGTTGAGAGCCAAAATCGCCCGCTTAATACTACTGAAGTACTGGTTTTGCAGGGTATATGGCAGTATCAAACCTATAACCAAATTGCCCAAAAAGAGGGTTATAGCCCTGGCTACTTCACCAATGTTGTGGCTCCAGAATTATGGCAACGCCTTTCTGGGGTGATTGGCAGACGCGTAACTAAAAAAAACTGTCGAGCATTGCTAGAGTCTTATGCTGTAAAAAGCGCATCACAAACAAATGTATTTTCCCCTACCGATCCCCAGGATATATCGCCCAGCTACCCCAGTGGTTCAGTACCTGTTAACTCGCCTTTTTACATTCAGCATTCCACCATTGAGGCTCAAGCCTATGCAGAAATTACAAAACCAGGAGCCTTGGTGCGAATTAAAGCTCCCAGAGAAAGGGGCAAAACTTCACTAATGCTGAGAATGCTTGACTATGCCAACTCCCAAGGCTACCGCACAGTGAGCTTAAATCTAGAGCAAATTGATTACACAATTTTGAGCGATCTCAATCGATTTTTACGCTGGTTATGTGCTAACGTTTCCCATCAGTTGCAGTTACAGCCTCAACTCAACGACTATTGGGATGATGATATCGGCAGCAAAGTTAGCTGTACTCTCTACTTTCGCAATTATTTACTAGAGCAACTTAACTCTCCTGTGGTTTTAGCATTGGATGAAGTGAACAAAATTTTTGAGCATCCGCAGGTAGCGAAAGATTTTTTCCCTATGTTGCGTTCGTGGTATGAAGAAGCTAAAAGGATACCCTCGTGGCAAAAGCTACGCCTAATTGTGGTACATTCCACAGAAGTTTATGTTCCTCTGCAACTGAACCAGTCTCCTTTCAATGTAGGGCTACCAATTCAGTTAAGCAAATTCAGTTTAGAGCAGGTGCAGCAGTTAGCTCAACGCTATGGGCTTGATGGGAATGCACAAGAAGCTCACCAGCTGATGGCTTTAATAGGAGGACATCCAGCACTGGTACATCTAGCACTCTATCACCTGAGCCGTGAAGATGTCAGTATGGCGCAACTACTGCAATTTGCACCTACATCTACGGGGATTTACTCCCATCACTTACAGCGTCATTGGGCAGTTTTGGAACAACAGCCAGAATTAGCAGCAGCTCTTTATACCGTTATAGATGCTGGGGAACCCGTACAAATAGAACCTATTCTAGGTTACAAATTATCTAGTATGGGGCTAATTGAGTTATATGGGAACAAAGCAACACTCAGTTGCCAGCTATATCGACAGTATTTTGAAAATCAACAATCAAATTGCAGGCGTGCTGAGAAAATATCTACGATGCAGCGCTAAAATCAAGGCTGGGAAGATATTTGAGCGCTTTGGTAATAAGTGCGATCGCTCTTAAAAGTAAGATTTAATATTTTGAGTGGAGAGGAATATTTAATATAGGCGATCGCACTTAACTAATAGCAAAATCCTCTATAGTTATATCATAATCACTGTATTCATCTAAATAGCGGAGAATAGAGACGCTAAATTCATCGTGGGATGAAGGATTTTTTAATAGCAGGTTTGCCATTCCATAAGGGCCGCGCAAGTGTGCAGCTGCGAGAATACCAGAAAGAGTCATAGTAATTGTTTTTGACTCCCCTCCATCATCAAAAGTCTTTTCCTGACCAAGGTAACTTTCTAGAGATTTTCCTTGTTTTTTCAGTGTCTTGTCAATCAGATTCCAGTTGAGAGTAAAAGCTTCACGAATGGCAATTTCTTGAACCTTTGGGGATTGCAGAAATTTTTCTTTACTATCAATATCATGCTTTCCCGTCCACTTATCTTGCCAGTAATTCTTGTCAGATCCATGTCCATAATAAATATTAGTTTTGTAGTAGCCTAGCTCGATTAATATAGGTTCTCCAAACTGATACTTACCGATAAAACCCAATATATTTTCAACCTGATATTGCTTGGGGTCTCCTATTGGTAGCCCTGATTGAAATGCTGCCATAACTTCTAGCATCTCTAAAAAATTGCCTTTGCTTTGATGATTTCTCAAGAGTTCGGGGGAGATTTTTGGACTTTCCTGCAAAAGTTTAGCTTTTTCTGTAAATTGGTTATGATCTGAATTCATAATCTCATTTTTAATATTTACCATCTCATCTAAAATACTTCTTACTTTTATCCTAAATAATGATATTTACACATAAGTAGATGACAGTTTATACTACTATAGCTACTATTCCAGCTATTGTTTTACAGAAATCTCATATAAATTCTCATATAAATCTTCAGTAGGATGCGTTTTTATAATGCATCCTACAATTTTTCATATCTTGAATAAGTTAGCTATAGCAAATCTCATCGAATATCTGGAGAATAGACCTCTTGCATCATAATTTTCGCGTTCTTCTTTGCGTCTTTGCGACTTTGCGTGAGCTTTTCAAACTCCTAGTCAACACAGCGACAATATTTATGCAAGAAGTCTAATGATATGAGATTTATATGAGTTTTATGTGTTCACACGTGCTGAAATTAATTTTAAGATTTAGATGTCTGCCAAAATACTCTGCTGAGGAATTTTGGCGGAGTCGCATAACTTAGTTCTTATTTTGCCTCGAATGTCAAGTATTTTTCTAATTACTCTTCGAGAGGCAATCAAAGTTGAAACTTTTTCCATATCCAAGGATAAATATATGGTTCAGGCATCTCCCAAAGTCCCGCTATCGATTATGAATGCGAATCGGGATGAACTTCCCGATCTGACAATGCAGATTGCTGAAGGAAATCTACCTAACGATCTACAGGGTCATGTTTTTCTGGTTGCACCAGCAGGCACAATCGATTCCAAAGAACTTCCCTACAAAAATGGAAATACTTGTTTGAATGGCGATGGCATGATTTATCGATTTGACTTCAATCAACCTGGTGAAGTGAAATGGAAGCAACGACTTGCCAAACCACTAGACTACATATTTGATAAGAAAACTCAAAACATACGCAAACCCTTTTTAGGAAAGTTGTTTCGATTCCACAACCACGGACTGATCAGATTTTCTGTCTTGCTCGGCTCGCGCAATGAGTTAAATACAGGCTTCTTGCCGATGAAATTTCCAGGGGAATCAAACGAGCGTCTACTAGTTACTTATGATGCAGGACGTCCCTACGAAGTTGATACACAAACTCTGGAGTTAGTAACTCCAGTTGGGAAACTAAATGAATGGGAAGGAGCAATAGACTTTCCTATTTATCCCTTTAAGCCAATTTTAAGCACTGCCCATCCTGTGTTTGATACCTACAAACACGAGATGTTTACAGTCAATTATGCCAGAACGCTAAGTCAATATTTAAAAGATATTATTCGTAACTTAAATGCGGAAACAGAAAAACAACAAGAGCCAGAAAAATATCAACGGCTATCAGTAATTTGTGAATTACTGGAGCAAGTATTACATGGCAATTTCTGGAATAATGATTTTGTCCATCTGATGCGGTGGGATGGTAAAGGTGAATTGAAAAAATGGCAGCTATTTGACCCCGATAATTCGCCAATCACTATTAAGCAGAGTATGCATCAGATTGGGTTAACTGAAGATTATATTGTGCTGATGGATACAGCATTTACCACTGGAATTGAGCAAATTTTGACTAATATTCCAGATATTCCCTTAATAGACGAAAGAAAATTAGTCCGGGTTGAGCCGTTACCAGACTCTATCATATATATTATTCGCCGCGACGATCTACAAGAAGGCAAAACAAAGGTTGTAGCGCAAAAGATAGTTATCCCGCTCGAAGCGGCTCACTTTTTGCTGGACTATGAAAATCCTGGCAACAAAATTACACTTCATGCTGCCCATATTTGTGCTTGGGATGTTGCTGAATGGTTGCGTCAAAGCGATCGCTCTCCTTATGATACATCTCAACCTGTTTCGCCTAATTTGAGTGGCACCCAACAGAGTCCGATGGATATTAGCCGCATGGGGCGTTATGTGATAGATGTTGATAACTTGAGCGTTAAAGAAAAAAAAGTCATTAGCGATCGCGATTGTACCTGGGGAGCCGGTTTATTCACTTATCTTGACAGACTACCATCGTCAGGTATGACTCCCAAAAAACTAGATAATATTTACTGGGTGTCTTTTGGACTTTGGGAAGAACTGACAACTGAATCTATGCGCGAGCAATATGAGGACTATCGTAATAGAGAAGTGCCTCTGGATGAAGTGCTGCAACTTGCTAAAGAAGGTAAACCGTCTTGCTTATTCCGATTAAACACTGCATCAAATGAATCAATGCGGATAGAAGATTACTACAAATTTCCTCAAGGCCATATAGCACTTTCGCCCCAGTTTATTCCTCGCAGTGTCGGCGAAGAAAGTTCAACTAACGGTTATATCATGTGTACCGTTTTTACTCCAGAGCGCGATGAAATTTGGATTTTTGATGCTAAAAAACTAAATGCCGAACCCTTATGTAAGCTGTATCATCCTCAACTTAACTTTGGTCTATCATTGCACACAACATGGTTGCAGAATCTCAGCCCTGCACAGGATAAGTATCGGGTTCCGGACGAGAAAGATGATATAAACTGGGCACTACAGCAGTTGCTGAAATTTGTGGACAGCTTGTCTTCTCTTGACGAAGTTTCTGTACCAAGGGGTGGTCAAGATCTCAAGACAGAGATGAAGGAGGAAATTCAAAATCTATTTCAGTGATAGATTGATCAATAGTTTGAGAATACAGTAGGATGCGTTGATAACGCATCCTACTGCTGCTGAGGAAAGTTATTATGTTCGTGCTACCAGGATACGACGTAAAAGAAACTATTTACGAAAAACTAAAAACAACTATTTACAGAGGTGTAGACGAGCGATCGCAACAGCCAGTTCTAATTAAAATAGTTAAAACAGAATACCCTAACCTTGAAGAAATTACTGGTTTGAAACAAGAGTATACAATTACTCATGATTTAAATTTTCAAGGTACTTTGAAAGCTGATAAACTGGAAAAATACCAAAATAACTTAGCTCTGATTTTAGAAGATATTGGCGGTCAACTTCTATCTCAGTTACTCCCCACAAATCAACTCTCCCTAACTGAGTTTCTTACTATTGCAATTTCTCTGAGTCAAACATTAGTTCAACTGCATAGCTGTGCAATTATTCATAAAGATATCAAACCTGATAATATTATTATCAATTTGCAAACAAATCAGGTAAAGCTGACTGGTTTTAATAGTGCTATCACCCTACCAAAAGAGCAACAAATAATTAATAGCCCTAACTTAATAGAAGGCACGCTAACTTATATCTCACCGGAACAAACCGGGAGAATGAATCGTTCCCTGGACTACCGCACTGACTTTTACAGTTTAGGCGTTACCTTTTATGAAATGCTGACTGGAGTTGTGCCCTTTCCTAGCTCCGATCCAATGGAGTTGGTTTATTGCCATATAGCAAAGCAACCAGTACCACCTTCAGAAATCAGAAAAATTCCCGCAGCAGTTTCACATATTGTGATGAAACTATTAGCCAAAAATGCTGACGACAGATATCAAAATGCTGCGGGACTAAAGTTTGATTTAGAAAACTGCCTACTTCAACTCCAAACGACAGGAAACATTGAAAGCTTTCCACTAGGGAGACGCGATCGCGGTAGTCAACTTTTCATCCCCCAACAACTTTATGGACGAGAACAAGAAGTACAGCTGCTCTTGGATACTTTTGCTAGAGTTGCGCAGGGAGCAACTGAAATTGTCATGGTTTCTGGTTACTCAGGTATTGGCAAAACTGCCATTGTGAATGAGGTTAATAAACCGATTGTAGAAGCACGGGGATATTTTATTGCTGGTAAATTTGACCAGTTTAAGCGCAATATACCCTACGACGCTTTAATTCAGGCTTTTCGCGAATTAATTCGTCAGTTGCTAACAGAAAGCGAAGCAAAAATTGCTGCTTGGAAACAGCAGCTTTTAGATGCTTTAGCGCCCAACGGACAGATTATTATTGATGTGATTCCAGAAATAGAACTAATTATTGGAAAGCAACCAGAGGTAGCACAACTGGGGCTAACTGAGTCGCAAAATAGGTTCAATCGCGTATTTCAGCAGTTTATTAATGCATTCTGCCAACCAGAACATCCGCTTGTAATTTTCCTCGATGATTTACAGTGGGCAGATGCAGCATCTCTAAAATTAATTCAACTCTTGACTGCTGATGATAACAGTCAATATTTGTTTGTGATTGGAGCATATCGAGATAATGAGGTAGATTTGACTCACCCACTAGTTCAGACAATCGAGAAAATTAGAACAAATGGAACTGCGATCGCTAATCTCACTATTGCACCTTTATCTGATATCCATGTAACTCAATTAATAGAAGATATCTTAGGCGAAAATGTCCAAACAGAGCAGGTGCAGCAGTTATCAGAGTTAGTTTTTAATAAAACCCAAGGCAATCCCTTTTTTATCACCCAGTTTATCCAAACACTATATAAAGAAAAATTACTAATTTATCGAGTAGATTGTGATTCATGGTATTGGGACATAGAGCAAATCCAAGCTATTGGTATCCTTGATTGCAATATTGTTGAACTGATCGCTAGAAATATTCGCCAACTACCACCAGAAACTCAGAAAGTTTTAAAACTTGCGGCTTGCATTGGTAACTATTTTAATTTAAAAGTTCTGGCAATTGTCACTGAAGAATCGGAATTATCTACAGCTAGAAAACTTTGGCCAGCACTGCAAGCTGGTTTAATTTTACCTCAATCTCATACATATAAAATTCCTCTGGCTTTCTCTGAACTAGAAGCAATAGAATTGCCATTACATGATGTACGAGTAGACTACAAGTTTTTGCATGACAGAGTGCAACAAGCTGCTTATTCTCTGATTCCCGCAAATGAGAACCAATCAACTCATTATCAAATTGGTAAATTATTACAAAAAAATATGTCTAGGCAAGAGCAAAATGATAATATTTTTGCTCTTGTCAATCAATTAAATTTTGGTGTCGAGCTACTCACTAACCAAGCGCAAAAAGATGAATTAGCTAACTTAAATTTTATTGCAGGACGGAAAGCGAAGGCAGCTATAGCATACGAAGCTGCGGTCAATTACTTAAATATAGGTTTAAATATTTTAGGAACAGATAGCTGGGAATATCAATATAATTTGACTGCTAACCTCTATTTAGAAACCTCAGAAGCGCAATATCTTAACTCTAATTTAGAACAGGCGGCAAGATTATGTAATATTGCCTTTCAACATATCAAAACAGTAATAGAAAAAGTCAAAATCTACAAAATTAAAATTAAGCTGGCGCTGGCTCAAAATCAGATTGAACTAGCAATAGACATAGGCTTGCAAGTTTTGGAAATGCTGGGAGTGACTTTAGTGCGATCGCTACCACAAGAACTCGATATTGGGGAGATAGCCCAATTATCAAGCATGAACGCTCCCGATAAGCTGGCAGCGATGGAAATTTTAATGCTCATACACCCACCAGCTTGTTTTGGAGAAAGTGAGTTAGCGCTACCTATCATATATACAATGGTCGAACTCTCCAGGCAATATGGAAATTCGCCACCATCTATTTACGCATATGTTGTTTATGGCAATATTAGGATTTGGCTATTACCAAATATAGATTTTGCGTATCAACTCGGTCAATTATCTCAGCTATTATTAGAGCGGTTGAATGCTAGAGAGTTTCAAGCTAAATCATTACTGCCAATTTCTATTAATATTACTCATTGGAAGCAGCACACCAGAGAAACTATAGAACCGTTGCTGCGAGCAATTCAAGACGCATTAGAAGTTGGCGATATAGAATTTGCTTGCCATGCTGCTCATTTTTACTGCGCTCATATATTCTTCAACGGCAATAACTTAGAATACGTGCAAGATAAGCAGAAACAATATATTAAATTTATCGACAAATTTAGGCAGGAACATCAGCTTTACTTAGCAAGAATTGATGGACAGTTAGTAGATAATTTAAGAGAGCTTGCCCCAGATAAATTAGTTTTAACTGGCGAGTATCTGAACGAAGAAGAAACCATCGCATATTTTCAACAACATAATAATTTAATCTCTTTATTCAGCATATACTTTGCCAAATGTATGGTTTGTTATTTATTTAAAAATTATGAAAAATCTCTAGACTCAGCCCAAATAGGAGCCAGATATTCTGGATATGTTCAAAGTGAAATTATTTTTGTTCAACATAATTTTTACTATTCCCTGGCACTGCTAGCTCACCATTTTCCTACTGGGGTGCAGGTAAATTTAGGCAGCAAAAATGAGAAACACCAGTACTTAAGCCAAGTATTGGAGAATCAAGAAAAAATGCAATATTGGGCGCAACATTGCCCAATGAATTATCAGCACAAGTACGAGTTAGTGGAGGCAGAAAAAGCCCGTGTCTTGGGGCAAACTCTTGTAGCAATGGAGTATTACGATCGCGCAATTCAAGGAGCTAGACAACAGGGCTATATTCAAGAAGAAGCCTTGGCTTATGAATTAGCAGCAGAATTTTATTTGTCTTTAGGTAGAAAAGAGATTGCTCAAAGCTACATGGCGAAAGCTCATTATTGCTATGTGCGTTGGGGAGCAACTGCGAAGGTAAGAGATTTAGAGTCAAGATATCCACAATTCTTTTTGCAGACATTTGCGTCAGAAACGAGCAATACTGGCGCTTTAGACTTGGCGACTACAATCAAAGCTTCACAAGCGCTAGCGAGTGAAATCGTTACCGACAAGCTCCTCAATAAGCTGATGAAAATTGTGATGGAGAATGCTGGCGCTCAAGTCAGTTGTTTGATTTTAGAAAGAAATGGTCAATTGGTAGTAGAAGCTAGGGGTTCTGTAGAAAAAGATGAATTTATTGTTTGTCAGTCTTCACCGATAAAAATTGCTGATTGTCTTCCCTTATCTCTTATTAATTATGTCAAAAGAACAAAAGAATATGTAGTTTTAAATGATGCAACCCATGAGGGAAGATTTATTAACGATCCTTATATTATTAGGCATCAACCTAAATCTATATTGTGCATCCCGATTATCCATCAAGGTCAGCTAATTGGTCTGCTGTATTTGGAAAATTATCTGACTACCGATGCCTTTACTTCCGAAAGATTAGAAGTATTAAAAATACTCTCCTCTCAGGCAGCAATCTCGCTAAAAAATGCTCAACTATACGCAGAAATGACTGCCTTAAATCTCAACTTAAAGCAAGAAATTGGCAAACGCCAACAAGCAGAAGAAGCATTGCGTGAAAGTGAAAGAAGATTAGCTCAATTTTTGGAAGCTGTCCCTGTGGGTATATTCGTTGTTGATGCTCATGGCAAACCCTACTATGCCAATCAAACCGCACAACAGATACTTGGCAAAGGTATCCTCACCGAAGCTACAACTGCTGAATTAAGTGAGATATATCAAGTCTACATAAGTGGAACTGAGCAGTTATACCCTACCGAACAGCAACCTATTGTCCAAGCATTGAGTGGCGATTGCATCACCATTGATAATATGGAGATTCGCCAAACAGATAAAATTTTCCCTCTAGAGGTATCAGCTACCCCAATTTTTGATGAAAAAAGTCAAATTGTCTATGCCATAGCTGCCTTTACCGACATCAGCCAACGCAAACGAGCGGAAGCTGAACGGATTCAATTTACTCAAGAACTTGCTATTAAGAATGTTGCCTTGGAACAGGCGACAAAAGCATTAGCTGAGTCCAACTCTTCTTTAGAACAAAAAGTTGAGGAACGCACTCAAGAACTGTTACAAACGCTAGAAATTCTTAAAGCTACCCAAGCCAAACTTGTATTTGAAAACGCTCTATTGCAAAATGCAGCACAACCTTCAAACTACGATTATCAAGTTGGGGGTAGTTTGCCTATGGATGCTCTGACTTATGTAGTGCGTTCTGCCGATCGCCAGCTCTACAAGGCATTGAAGCGTGGAGAGTTTTGTTACATTCTCAATGCACGGCAGATGGGCAAATCAAGCCTTATGGTACGCATGATGCACCATTTTCAGCAAGAGGGGTTTCGCTGTGCGGCGATCGACATGACTCGCCTTGGTAGTGAAAATATCACTCCTCATCAATGGTACAAAGGATTAGCGGTGGAGTTATGGCAGAGTTTTGACCTGCAAGAATTGGTAAATCTCAAAGCTTGGTGGAATGAGCAAAAAGATTTGTCGCCTATCCAGTGCTTGAGTCAGTTTATAGAAAATATCTTGCTAGAGCAAGTTGACAGTGAACAAATTTTTATATTTGTGGATGAAATTGATAGCATCTTAGGTTTAAATTTCCCCGTTAATGACTTTTTTGCACTGATTCGCTTCTGCTACAATCAGCGCAGTATTAATCCCAAGTATCGGCGTTTAACTTTTGCTTTATTTGGGGTAGCTACACCTTCAGATTTAATCAGTGATTACAAGAGAACGCCGTTTAACATTGGTCAAGCAATTCAACTAGAGGGATTTAAAGAACATGAAGCTCAACCACTGCTGCAAGGGTTAATAGAAAAAGTTAGCAATCCTCAAGTAGTACTGAAAGAAATATTAGCTTGGACAAATGGTCAGCCTTTTCTCACTCAAAAGCTTTGTCGCCTCATTCGTAATTCTTCGTTTTCTATTCCCACAAAAGGTGAAGCCGCATGGATAGAGAATCTGATCCAAACTCAGGTAATAGAAAATTGGGAATCTCAGGACGAGCCAGAGCATTTAAGAACGATTCGCGATCGCATTCTCAACAGCGAACTACAACCCGCTCGCTTGTTAGAGATTTACCGACAAATTTTGCAACAAGGAGAAATTCCTGTTATTGATACTCCACAAGCAAGGGAATTACTTTTGTCAGGGCTGGTGGTTAAACAACAAGGTTGTCTCAAAGTCCATAATAGAATTTATAAATTGATTTTTGATAGCAGTTGGATGGAACAGATAGACTTTAACCCGGAAAATACTAGAAATAACTAGTAAAAACTGTGTATTAGGCGCTATCTTGCCTGTCTCTGGTTAATCAACCAGAGATTGTTTTTAGGAAAATATTAATACTTCCATTAACATCCCTATCAACTTTATAGCAGCTTTTGGTTGATACCGAAATAACGCCGTCACCCTAGAAGGGTGCGGCTAATACAACAAAGCCCACAAAGCTGGGCTTGGTAACGATAGCCCCAGGCTTTAGCCTGTGGGCGTTATTTCGGGTAAGTGAGGAATCAGAATCTTTTTGCTGACTTCTTCTAATACTTTTAATCCTTGTAAAGAACCGCGAATTAAACGAATAGCAGCAATTGGCTGTTTAATAAATGTCATTGCTAAAGGTAACGGGCGCAGGGAACCATCGGGGCTAATGGCTGATGTTAAATCGGGGATATCATGGTGACAATCATCGCTGACGACACGCAATATTGCGACTGCTACGCCAAGGGAATTGAAGAATTCTAAGGCTGCAAATCCTTCCATATCGACAACATCAGCGCCTAGCGTTTCACCAAGCTGGCGTTTTTCTGTTGCAGAACAAATTACGCGATCGCTTGTTAGTCCCTTAACTAAGGTAAGCTGTGAATTCAATTGCGATCGCATCTGTACTGTAAAAGCGCGTTCCCCGAAGGGGTTGCCGTAGGCATCGCACTCTTGCACTTTTCCCTGATAAATACAGTTTTCATACAATACAATCTTTCCCACTGGGTAATTGGGCGATAAACTACCACACAAACCCATCAGCAGTATTCTTAACTGTGGTTGATTGCTAAATATTCCATCTGCTTGCAATTTGTGCAGATATGTGGTTAATGGTTTTATACCTACAGGAATAGGAATGATATTTGGCTTGGTGATAGTGACACGGTTTAAGCCACGACACACAGCTTGATATTCTGCGCCTTGAGGGACAAGGATTAATGGGGCATTGGGCATGGGGCATTGGGCATTGGGAATGGGGTAAGCTTGAGCTTTGAGATTAAAAAATTAATGAATGAGGTTCAAAGACTCATTAATCAGGCTCAAAGACTCATTAATCAGGCTCAAAGACTCGTTAATCAGGCTCAAAGACTCATTAATCAGGCTCAAAGACTCGTTAATCAGTCTCAAAGACTCATTAATTAGTCTCAAAGACTCGTTAATCAGGCTCAAAGACTCGTTAATCAGGCTCAAAGACTCGTTAATCAGTCTCAGATACTCATTAATCAGTCTCAGATACTCGTTAATCAGTCTCAAAGACTCAAAAAGCACTGTCAATGGACAATGCTTTTTGTTTCTATTCTCTTATTTTTCTGAGATAGCATGGGCGCGATCGCTTAAAGCTCAATACGGTTCAGTGAAGGATAAATTGTAGGTTGAGCTTACCGTGTGTAAACCCAACAAGCAGCCGAAAATGTTGGGTTTCGGGACATCCAATTTTTTAAATACCCAATCAATTTGTAGTGCGTTCGCGTAGCGTGTCCGAAGGACAAACGTCTCGCTCGTTTTAGAACAACAGCGAGCAAGACTTCGGCGTGAGCGCTCAGTCGAACGCTGCTCGCACTACGGAATATGGGTAATTTATTTTTTGTAAGTAATTTTTTAATCAAATATGATATTGTCTGTTTTCTCCTTAAAATTGTGCTGCTGGCGCTTCTTGGGGATTAGTTGCAAAGTGCGGTAGGCAATAGTAGCCAGTTTGGGCATTAATTCAGGTTTGAGTAAGCGCTCGTCATACTTGCTCATGCGCTGGTAATTTTCCTGAATGCATACGCTGAGAAACTTTTCTAATGTCAAGTCGTCGGTGAAAATGCTAGCACCAGTGGCGGTAAAACCTGTACCGCTAGAATCGGCATCGCCAAAGGCGGTAATTAAATTACTCAGTGCTTTGCCATAGTATCCTAAAGTTCTGACGATTCGCAGAGGGAGAAATCCTTGACGGCGATTAATCTGAATGTAGGTAAACCAGTTGACAAAAAAGACAATATGCCTTGCTTCTTCGTTCAAGATTGGATCGAAAATGGTGAAGAGTGCTTCTGGAAAGACTTTGGCGTCACGGGCAATACCAAATAGCCCAAAGGCAAAGAAAGAATCCAGGCATTCTTCAAAGCCAAAGGTGGTGAATGCTGGCTCAATCTTGGGGGGTAGTACCACCGGCGGACGTTCCGGCATGTTGATACTATAACGGTCAATTAGGGTTTTAATCAGCCTAGCATGGCGCGATTCTTCTCTACCTTGGAGAGCGATCGCTTCATGTAAGAGGGGATCTGTAACAGTGGCGGCGTAACTGCTAACCATTGCGCCGGCTTCCCGTTCAATATCTAGTGCTTTCTCCCAAAAGGGAATTGCTTGCAAACGAGCTAAATCTGCTTCATTTAAATTCGGCCAAGGTAGATTTTCTGGCTCATATTCTAAGTGGCTATCTAAAAAGCTGCGGCAGAATAATTCCTTGTGTTCAATAGAGCCAAGTTTCATATCTCAAATTCCATTTAGTATAAAAAATTAATTCATACCAAGGTGAGAACATTCAGCAATCTTGCTAATTGGGGATTACCCGAACTCGTAAACTGTAAGTGATTACTGTAGCATGTCAATAATTGTGTCACCTGCACGATGATTTTCCAAGATGGTCAAGCCTAATAGCCCTAAATCTGCAAGAGAACGCTTCAATATTTCTAAATTGGCCATTGAATTTTCGTGGCTGACGGTAAGTTTTTGGATTGCTGTGACGGTAGCTGGGCTTTTAGCTTTCAGTTCCCTCAAGTATGCTTTGTTTCCAGATATTACCTTTCCGGTGGTGGTAGTAAATGCGACTGCGCCTATCTCCACAGCCCTGGATACTGAGACAAAACTTACCCAACCACTCGAACAGCAGTTAAAATCCCTGGAAGGAGTTGAGGATATCCGCTCATCTACTTATCCGGGACAAACTGCTGTTAGCTTATCTTTTGTCGTCGGCACAAATTTAGAAACATCGACGCGCCAAGTTGAGAATACAATCAAGAATTTGACTCTAACTGAGGGGGCAAAGTATAAGATTATTCCCCTAAACTTAAATGAGTCTTCAGCGATTAGTTATGCAATTGAGAGTCCTAACGGGAATCTCACGGATTTGGCGAAGTTGGCAAAGGATAAAATTGTGCCAGCGATCGCTAAATTGCCAGGAGTGCTAAAAGTAATACTGTTAGGCGAACCGAGTAATTCCCCACCGCAGTTATCAGCCGATACAGCAGCTTTACCGGAAGGTGGCGCAACTTTAATTCGCTTTAACGGTAAGGATGCTTTAGCATTTCAGGTAATTAAAAAGGGGACGGCGAATACTTTAGAAGTTGTCAGCCTGGTAGAAGATGAAGTCAAAAAGCTGCAATCTTCCCTCAAGGATGTAAAACTCACCTTAGCTGCAACTCAAGCCGAGTATATCCACAACGCCACCCAATCAACAATCAATGCACTGATTGAAGCTGTAGTGTTGTCAATTATCGTCATTTTTCCTTTTTTGTGGAATTGGCGAGCAACTCTGATTTCCGCCTTGGCGATTCCCACCTCTTTGTTGGGCACATTTATCATCATGGCGTTTTTTGGTTTTAACTTAGAAACGATTACATTGTTAGCCTTGGCGTTAGTTATCGGCAGCGTCATCGATGATGCGATTATTGATGTAGAAAACATCATGCGCCACATTGATGATGGGGAAAGTCCCTGCCAAGCCGCCTATTCAGCTACCAATGAAATTGGATTAACAGTTGTCGCCACCACTGCTACAGCAGTAGCAGTTTTTTTACCCATAGGTTTGATGGGTGGGGTAGTTGGACAATTTTTTAAGCCATTTGGAATCACGGTTTCCGGTGCTTTTATTGCTTCTACATTAGTTGCTCGAACTTTGTCACCAGTTTTGGCTATTTACTGGCTAAAACCTAAACCTTCCCATACCCCGCACCAAGAAGCAAAAATTTGGGTGAGTTTTACCCAATTTTACAGAGAATTGCTGCGGTGGTCTTTAACTCACAGAAAGATAGTCATGGGATTAGCTTTACTTAGCTTAATTGGCGGTATGGCGCTGGTACCTTTGATTCCCAAAGGTTTTATTCCCAAACTCGATCGCGGCGAATTTAATATTACTTACAACACTCCTTTAACTGTACCTGATGCTTTTCGTTCAGCAGTAGATGCAGCAGCGCAGTTAGTTTTGGGGGGACAAGGGGGAGGAAATACTTCATCTATCCCTAATCCTTTAGAAGATTCGCTACAAGTGGCGAAGAAAATAGAAGCGGTGGTGAGAAAATCGCCAGATGTGCAAACAGTATTTACTACTGTGGGTTCTCGTGAAGGTGAGCCGAACAAAGGCACAATTTACGTCAAACTTAAAGAAGACCGCAAAATTACAACTGCGGAATTACAAGAGCAATTTCGTGCTTCTTTACCAAGTCTTCCCAATGTAACTACCAGTGTGGAAGATATTCAATTTGTTGATACTGGTGGTCAAAAACCCTTACAGTTGGCATTAAGAGGTGATAATCTTCAAGAACTCAGCCAGACAGCCAAAGCAATTAAAGACCGAGTAGTCAAATTACCGGGATTTGCTGATGTGACTGTAACAGGTGAAAAAAATATCAACGACCAAATTTTTCAAATCGAGCGACTAAATAATCAACGAGTAGCTTATATTAGCGCTAACTTAGGCAAAGATTTGTCCTTAGGTGATGCTACCGATGAAGTAGTAGCAGCAGCTAAAGCAGTGTTACCGCCTACTGTTTCTTTAGATTTGGGAGGAGATTCTGCCCGTCTGGGTGAAGTTGTGGGTAGTTTTGCCACTACTCTAGTTTTATCAGCACTGTGTATTGTCGGAGTACTGATTTTGCTGTTTAGAAGCTGGGTAGATCCGGTAGTGATTGGTGTTTCTTTGCCATTAGCACTAGTAGGCGCATTACTAGCATTACTCATTACTAAAAGTGACTTTGGCATGATTTCGCTGATTGGTTTTGTCTTCTTGCTGGGTTTGGCAAATAAAAATGCGATTTTGCTTGTAGATTATATCAATCAGCTACGTCAATCTGGCTTAGAGCGTACCGAAGCGATTTTAAAAACTGGAGTAGTGCGCCTGAGACCAATTATGATGACTACTGCTTCAACTATCTTAGGGATGCTTCCCATTGCTTTAGGATTTGGTGCAGGTTCAGAATTGCGATCGCCTATGGCGGTGGCTATTGCTGGCGGGTTAGTCAGTTCTACAGTCCTCAGTTTAATTGTCGTGCCTGTAGTCTACGCCATTTTAGATGATTGGTTTCCCCGATTTAAAAAGAGGTGGAATCCTTGATGCAAGCTTTTGTCACCGGTGGAACTGGTTTTATAGGTGCCCATGTGGTTCGCTTGTTGCTGCAAGAAGGATATGCAGTCAAAGCACTGGTACGTCCTAGCAGCAACCTAGAAAACTTGCAAGGGTTAAATGTGGAACTTGTCAAGGGCGATTTAAATGATGCTAACTTGGCAGAGAAAATGCAAGGTTGTCAGTATTTATTTCATATCGCCGCTTATTATTCTCTGTGGCAAACAGACAAAGAGCTACTTTACCAGCATAACGTCCAAGGTACGCGCAACGTACTTGCCGCCGCCCAACAAGCGGGGATTGAACGCACAGTATATACTAGCTCCGTTGCTGCCATTGGCGTCGGGGAATCTGGTAAAGTCGTAGATGAAACTCATCAGAGTCCCTTAGAAAAATTGGTTGGTCACTATAAAAAGTCTAAATTTCTGGCAGAACAAGTAGCTATGCAAGCAGCTATTAAAGGTCAGGAAATCGTTGTAGTTAATCCTAGCAGCCCAATTGGGCCATTGGATATTAAACCGACGCCAACAGGTGATATTATTCTGCGATTTTTGCGGCGACAGATGCCATTTTATGTAGATACAGGACTGAATTTCATTGATGTGCGAGATGTAGCCTGGGGACATTTACTAGCTTTACAGCGAGGTAAAAAAGGCGATCGCTATATTTTAGGACATCAAAATCTCAGCCTCAAGCAACTGCTAGAACAACTCGCCGAAATTACAGGATTACCAGCACCACAAACCGCCGTACCTAGTTGGCTACCCCTGAGTGTTGCTTGGATTGATGAAAAAATTCTTGCACCCTTAGGTAAACCACCCTCAGTCCCCTTAGATGGTGTACGCATGGCGCAACAACCAATGTATTACAATCCAGCAAAAGCAGTCACAGAATTGGGCTTACCTCAGTCTTCCCTGAAAACAGCGCTACAAGACGCTGTTGATTGGTTTACGAGTAAGGGATACGTCAAATGAGGCAAACTTCCCAGATAACACCAATGCCCCATGCCCAATGCCCAATGCCCCATGCCCCCTAAAAGGGAGTGAGCTTTTCGTGGTGTTTTTCTACTTAATCGAGGAGTGAACAGAGTCAATGGCAATTAATTTACAACAAGCTATAGATATCGGGAAATATTTGGTAACTCAGCGTTTAAAAGGACGCAAACGCTTTCCCTTAGTATTAATGTTAGAACCGCTATTTCGGTGTAACCTTGCCTGTAACGGTTGCGGTAAAATCCAACATCCACCGGAAATCCTCAAGCAAAACCTCACCCCAGAACAATGCTTCGCTGCTGTAGAAGAATGCGGCGCACCAGTAGTTTCCATTCCTGGGGGAGAACCCTTACTACATCCGCAAATTGATGAGATTGTTCGCGGATTAGTCCAACGCAAGAAATATATTTACTTGTGTACGAATGGTTTATTACTAGAGAAAAGTCTGCATAAATTCCAACCTTCCCCTTACTTAACTTTTAGCGTCCATTTAGATGGAATGCGCGAGTTACACGATCAATGTGTTGACCGTCAAGGGGTTTTTGATATTGCTATCAAAGCCATTCGCGCCGCTAAAGCCCAAGGTTTCCGCGTCACAACTAACACCACTATCTTTAAGGATACTGACCCCACAGAAATCCAGAACTTTTTCGATTTTCTGGAAACCTTAAATACTGATGGAATGATGATTTCCCCAGGCTACAGCTACGAATGGGCACCAGATCAAGAGCATTTTCTCAAACGCGAACAAGCCCACGCCTTATTTAGAGAAATTCTTGCACCCCATCAATCGGGCAAGAAAAACTGGAATTTCAACCACAACCCCTTATTCCTAGACTTCCTCACTGGTGAAAAAGACTATGAATGTACGCCTTGGGGTAGCCCTAGCTATAGCGTTCTGGGCTGGCAAAAACCATGCTATTTATTAAATGAAGGCTATTATGCCACCTTTAAAGAATTACTAGAAGACACCGACTGGAGTCAATACGGTCGTGCTAGCGGTAATCCCAAATGTGCCGATTGCATGGTTCACTGCGGCTATGAACCCACAGCCGCAATGGATGCAATGCAACCGCAAAATATCGCCCGTTCCTTGGGTACAGTGTTTGGTAAATAACTTATTGAGCGGGGGAAACCCCGCCTTTTAGGGAACTCCAAAAAATAAATTATTCCGTTAAACGTTGACTGTTGACAGTTGACGGTTCACAGTTAACAGTCAACCGTCTGTAGGGGCGGTTTTTGTGAGATATTCATGTCGAAAACAGATATGTCGGTTAAACCCGCCCGTACAACAATAGCAATGGAATATTTTTTTACTTGGAAGTCCCTTACCGCAATCCTAGAAAATCAAGTTGCTTTGATTAAAGTTACCAGCAGTAAAGTTGTTAATTGTAACTAACGTGCTAAAACTAGCATTGCTACCCAAACCATCAGTGTCAATCTGAATCAAAGTATTTGCGCCAGATTGTATGGCTCTAACATAACCATCAGCAATGGGATTAGTGCCGCTATAGTTCAAATTAACCAATAGGTTTTGCAACACTAACACATCACTTGTACGGCTAAAGTCGGTAATGGTATCATTGCCTTCACTTAAACTCTCAAAAACAAATCTATCATTACCAGAACCACCACTTAGCTGATCTTGACCAAATCCACCCACTAGTACATCGTTACCTGCACCACCAGATAAACTATCATTGCCATCGTTACCATAAAGGCTATCATCGCCGTTATTTCCTCTCAAAGTGTTAGCACCAGAGTTACCGATGAGGATGTTATTGCGATCGTTACCTGTACCAGTATTGTTAGCAGTTCCACTTAGGGTTAAGTTTTCCAGGTTATTGCCCAAAGTCCAACTAACAGAAGAATTAACTAAATCTGTCCCCGCATCTAATTCTTCGGTAATTACATCAGTACTACTGTTGACTACGTAAGTGTCATCACCTAAACCACCAATGAGACTATCCTGATTGGAACCACCATCAAGAAAATCGTTACCTTCGCCACCAAATAAGGTGTCATTACCTGAACCACCATCTAGGCGATCGTCACCGTTATCACCTGATAAGGTATCATTCCCAGAGTTACCGAGTAGGCTATCATTACCTACACCGCCAGATAAGTTATCATTACCAGAGTTACCATCTATGGTATCCTCCCCATCTCCGCCACTCAGAACGTTAGCCCCAGTACCGCCCCTAATAAAGTTATTGAGATTGTTACCTGTACCATTAATTGCCGAACTAACAGTGAGAGTGAGATTTTCCAGGTTATTGCCCAGAGTCCAGGTTATGGAAGAATTAACTAAATCCGTACCAGCATCTACACCCTCAATTACAACATCATTGATACTATCTACGGTGTAATTATCATTACCTAATCCACCAACTAAGGTGTCACTGCCTGTGCCACCATCTAGGCTATCGTTACCGTCACCACCAACTAAGTTGTCATTACCTCCGCTACCAACTAGGGTGTCATTCCCATCTGCACCACTTAAAGAGTTAGCCGCACTATTCCCCGTAATCAAGTTATTGAGATTGTTACCTGTACCGTTAATTGCTGAACTACCACTCAGAGTCAAATTTTCTACATTTTCGCTTAGAGTCCAGGTTACAGAGGAATTAACTAAATCCGTACCAGCATCTAAAGCCTCAATTAGAACATCATTGATACTATCTACGGTGTAATTATCATTGCCTGTGCCACCATCAAGAATATCATTGCCTGTGCCACCATCTAGCCTATCGTTACCGTCACCACCAACTAAAGTGTCATTGCCGGAACTACCAACTAGGCTATCGTTGCCGTCACCACCAACTAAGGTATCATTGCCGGAACTACCAACTAGGCTATCGTTACCTGCATCTCCAAACAAACTGTCATTGCCCGATCCTCCAGTAAGACTATCATCACCATCGTTACCACTGAGGAGGTCGTTATTATCCAGCCCTGAGATTGTATCATTACCCTGAAGTCCGGAGATCATATCTCTTTGTGTAGTACCAGTTAAATTGTCTGCACCTGAGGTTCCATTAATCACATTGAAATTAGGATTAATTGTCAAGTTGACAGTGGCAGTGCTGGTGAGTCCTAATACATCACTGATAGTGTAAGTGAAGCTATCAGAACCAAAATAGCCAGTAACGGGAGTGTAAATGTAAGCGCCATTGCTGTTAACTAAAGTTCCTTGGCTAGGTTGGCTAAAAGAAATAATACTTAAGACATCTGTAACATCGACATCGCTATCATTGCTTAGTAATGTAGCTGCACTGATTTCAATGTTTGGATTTTGAACATTAGTATTAGTGAAGGTATCATTTCTCGCAATAGGTGCATCATTGACAGCAGCCAGATTGAAAAATTGAGTCGCCGCAACAGTACCACCATTACCATCGACTACATTGTAAGTGAGGTTAACTCTACCGTTGAAGTTGTTATTTGGCTCGAAGATGTAATTACTATTACCATTGTCTTTCAATATACCGTTAGTCGCGCTCAAGTTGGCTACTGAGAGACTATTAGCATCGACATCGTTAAATCCTTGGAGTAAATCTGAAACCTTAATGGTGTAATTCTCATCTTCTGTGCCATTTTCTAAGGTTGCGCTAGCAACACCTGTGGGTGCATCATTCACAGCAGACAGATTGAAAGATTGAGAAGCAGCTACTGTACCACCATTACCATCAACTACATTGTAAGTGAGGTTGACTGTGCCGTTAAAGTTGTCATTTGGCTCGAAGGTGTAAGTACCATCATTGTTGTTACTAATGGTGCCGTTAGTTGCTGTCAAGTTAGCTACTGCGAGATTATCGCCATCGACATCGCTAAATCCAAGCAGTAAATCTGAGACATTAATGGCGTAAGCAATATCTTCTGTGCCATTTTCTAAGGATGCGCTAGCAACACCTGTGGGTGCATCATTGACAGCAGACAGATTGAAAGATTGAGTCGCCGCAACAGTACCACCATTACCATCGACGACATTGTAGCTGAGGTTAACTGTACCGTTAAAGTTGTTATTTGG
>NZ_CAWPNJ010000034.1:0-96520 GCF_963889195.1 Calothrix sp. FACHB-168 | reverse complement strand
AACGCTACAACAATTACCAAAGTTGGGAATTACGGTACCTTAAGCCTGAACAAAACCACAGGCGCGTACACCTTTACTCCTGATGATGCGGCGATTGAAGCGCTGAAAACCAATGCGGTTGAAAGCTTCACATTACAAGTCAGCGATGACAATGATGCTACAGCCAATCAAACCCTGACTATTAACCTGACAGGCTTTAATGACGCGCCTTATGCCGTTGCTGACTCCTTCAACATTAACGAAGACAGCACGACGACTAACCTGTATAACAGCTTATTTAGCAACGATACTGATGTCGATACAGGAGACACGAAGAATATTCTCAGCGTCACCACTACAGGAACAAAGGGAACTGTATTATTTAACTCTAGTACTCAAAGCCTCAGCTACAGCGCTACAGGATTCGATTTCCTGAGTGTGGGACAAACTGCTACAGATAGCTTCAGTTACACAATTGTAGATTTTCAAGGAGCAACATCGACGGCTTCGGTCAATTTCACTATTACAGGCGTTAATGATGCCCCAATTCTGCTAACTCCAGCCATTGAGGATCAAATCATCTCAGTTAACCAATCTTTCTCGTTCAATATCAGTACCAACTTTACTGATATTGACCAAGGAGATGTTCTTACTTACAGTGTTACAGGATTACCCAGAGGATTTAGCATTAATGCCAACACTGGTATAATATCAGGCTCTACTTCCAACCCTGGTATTTTTACGATGAATGTCACAGCCCATGATGGACGTAGTAGCATTAGTAACGCCTTTGACTTGATCGTTGCTAATAATAATGCGACTGCGGGCAATGACATCATTTATGTGAGTCAACTTAGCGGTATTAATAAGGATAAGGTTAATGCCAGAGCAGGAAGCGATCGCGTTATTGGTACCAGTGCTAATGAGTTTCTTGGCGGTGCGGAAGGCAATGATTACCTTGATGGTCAGGGTGGTAATGACAAACTTATAGGTGGTGATAATCACGACACACTTATTGGTGGACTTGGTAATGATGACCTCCAAGGCGGCGACGGTAAGGATATGCTCATTGGTTGGGGAAGTGGTACAGGTAGCGCAAATCAAATCGACGAACTCAACGGTGGTGACGGTGCAGACACCTATATTCTGGGAAATAGCACCTCAGTCTTTTACAGCTTTGGTGGCTTTAATGACTATGCCAAGATTCTCAACTTTAAAGCTCAGGATCGGATTCATCTGAAGGGAACAGCTAGCAACTACTCTTTGAGGCCTGTTCCATCATCTGTGTCTAAAGGTAAAGCATCTGTCGGTATCTTTACCAATTCCGGAACAGAATTGATTGCAGTCCTTAAAAACGAAGGTTTAAACTCAACAAGCCTCTCAACCGATTCTCGTTTTGTTTTCATCGTTTAGTCCCATCTTCATGGAGTGATTTGGGGTAAGTGAGGTCAATCTCCATATCCCAAGTCTCCATAGCAAAAACAAAGCAATCAACACAGTCCAAATTTGGCATAAGTTTGTATTAATTGTCAGTTTATCAAGATGTAAGGAATGCCTTTGCTGATTATGCCAAAAACTACGCTGTAAACGCAAACCTATTTGCCGATCGACTGCTTGACGGTGACAGGTTTCATCTCCTGGTTGTAACCAATCAAGCACAGCAGATTCTTGCTCAACTGTGTCTACCAAAATTACTGTTGGTAAACCTATGGTGCTGTAAAGATATTTGACTTGCTCTAAGTTGTGAAAACTTTTGATGTCAAGTACAAGAATGTCAAAACCTTTTGCCGATAAGGCTAGAGCATCAACTCTAATCCATTCAAACTGGAGCGGCCAATCTTGTGATTGGGGCAAATCCATCAGACTGCACCAGGCAACTCTAATCACTTGCACCTGTTCATCCATTGATTCTACCTTTGTCAGCCAACATCTTGAAGATAGGTTTACCAAACAAGCAATTATGCTTATATGGGTAAATTAAAGTTTAGCAACCAAATTCACCATTGACTATGGCTGTGATTACCGCACTATCTGCGGATGGAAACGGGAAAAATATCTGTCTGTAAGCGTTCGGCTAAGTTTTAAAGCTGGTTATGGGAAATTACTTGTATAAGATTTATTAATCAAATTCGTAGGATTCCTCACAAGTTCCTCAAATTCTTTGCTTATAACATGGTTGATGGAGATGAGCAGCAGTGAAAAAACGCCCTTATCTCCTAGTTAAGTCAAATTTGACCGAGAGAACTTAAGGGTTGTTAATTTTATGAGTAACTACTTGTTTCACGATCCAATTAGTCTGGCAGAGCAAGCAGAAGAATTAGGTAAAAAGGCTGTAAAATTGGGGCTGATTCCTTCTTTTAGCGTTCATTATTACTCGGATAGCCCAGAATTCTTTCTACCTGATGAAAAGACTGCTCTTTCTCTTACGGCACCAGAAGCTTACATGAAATTTAAAAAATTAGTTGAAGCTTCTTCCTGTTGAGGATACACTTATCTTTCTCAAATTCAATTTAATCAACTCCCATAATAAAGCGATCGCGTAACTCTGTTTGAGAAGATCGCTTTTTTATTGCGCTTTTTGTGTCAACAGTATTTTGTTCTTAGACTTTTTCCTCTGTAATCAAGGTAAGACTAACCCATTCACCTTTATCGCTATAACTGCGAATCATTCTTTGGCGAAGATTAGGCTTGATTAACCAACCAGCTTCTAAAATAAAACTTTGACGTAAATTTACTTTTAATGGAGAAGTAGCAGAAGCACCATGAGATAAAAGTAATACCTGCATTTGTTTTTGTGGATCTTGATCGAAATGAATTATCGATCCTTTAATGGTAGCGCTGGAGGTAATTGTATGTTGCCCAAAAGACAAACTTTGGACAAATCGCCCAGCTGCATCTAATTCTAATTTTAAAGTTGTACGGGTAGTTGTAGGCGATCGCAAATCTGTATAGCTAGTTATTGCTTCACCTCGCCATTCTCCTAATAAATCATTTACCTGTACAGTTGGGCTGGGTGTGGTTTCAGTACCAGCTAAATGTTCTGGTATCAAGGTAAGTTGACTAAGTTGACCGTTTTTATCAAATAACTGAACTAGTCGCAAACGGCGATTTTCATGAATTAAACCTAATTCTGCACCAAATTCGCTAAATGGTGCAAGTTGGATGGAACCTTGAGAAAATGCTCCATTTTCCAAAAACAGAGTACTCTTGCCCAAGGAACTATATTCTAGAACTAAATCTTCTTGTCCTTGACGGCGGACAATCTGGCGGACTGTTTGATTATTGTTTAACCCTTCCAAGGAAACAACACTTTTGACATCTGCTATCAGTTCACCTTGAGGAGAGAAGCGAATAAATGAACCTTCCCACGCACCGAGATTTAGCAGTAATCTTTCCCATTGAGATGTCATAATTATTTATCCTTTGTCAGAGACACGATTAATCGCGTCTGTACAATTGACTGTGGACTATTGACCATTGACTATTGACCATTGACTCTTGACTAACTTTTTGCAAAACGGCGAACAGCAAATAAACTGCCCATTAATCCTACAGTTGCACCAAAGCTTAAGAGAATCAAGGGTAATTGTAAAATTTGTATGGGTGTGAGTTGTAAACCCTTGCTAATAAATTGAATAAACTCCGGTTGGTTGGCTAGGAGGTTGTTAATAAACTGTTGAGTTACGCTAATAAAAGACCAAGCGATCGCGCCCCCAATCAAGCCAAATGTTATACCTTGAAAAATAAATGGTAAATAAATCCACGCACTAGTTGCGCCAACTAATTGCATAATTTCAATTTCTTGCCGACGCGCCATAACTATCAGGCGGATTGTGATGCTGGTGACAGCGATCGCAGTTAAGGTAAGAATAATCGTAATTGTCAAGCTAATCCAGTTCAAACCTTTATGTAACTGGGCTACCCGTTGCACTACTTCATCAACATACTGGACTGTACTTACTCCCGGTAACTTAGCTAGCTGCGTTGCTAAATTGGGCACAGCTTGAGAATTACGTGCTTTCACCTTGATTTCATCAACTAGAGGATTTCCTCCTAATTGTTCATTAGCGCCTTCAATATCAGAAATTCTCAGTTCGCTAACTAAGTTACTCCAAGCTTGCTCTTTGGTAATGGTTTTCGTGTCTACCACCTCTGGCATATCTGTGATTAGTGGTTCAAGCGTGACAGATGATACACCAGAATCAAGATAAACTGATACTTCCAATTGGCTGCCAAACTGATAAAGTAGTTGTTCTAATTGCCAGGAAGTTTGTAAACTCATGCCAAATAAAAATAGTAAGACTGTAACAGTACTCACAGCAGCCCAATTCATCCAACCGCCGCGCAGCAAGCCGAGGAAAGTCTCTTTGAGCAGATAGTCAAATTTAGTTAGAAATTTCCACACAAAATTTTTGGTCAATAATTATTTGTCATTTGTCATTTGTCATTTGTCATTTGTCAAGGAATTAATCATCATTTTTTATCTTCCCTAGCCCCTAGTCCCTAATCTCTAGCCACTAGTCTCTAGCTGATTGATAGAATTAGACTAGTAGGAATTTTCACAATCTAGCCCATAAGGAATCATGCCCTCTGAAATTGCTGTCGAGAAAAAAAAGTTAAAAAATCCTCCTTTGCAACTTCACTATTTAGGCGATCGCGTTCTTCGTCAACCAGCAAAGCGCATCACTAAAATAGATGATGAACTGCGTCAGTTGGTACGCGAAATGCTGCAAACCATGTACAGCAAAGATGGGATTGGTTTGGCTGCACCCCAAGTGGGAGTTCATAAACAATTAATTGTCATCGATTTGGAACCAGATAACCCAGCTAACCCACCCCTGGTATTGATTAACCCAACAATTAAACAGGTAAGCAAAGAAATCTGCGTTGCTCAAGAAGGTTGTTTGAGCATTCCCAACGTTTATCTGGATGTTAAGCGCCCAGAAACAGTGGAAGTTTCCTATAAAGATGAATATGGGCGTCCTCAAACATTAAAAGCTAAAGACTTACTCGCACGCTGTATTCAGCACGAAATGGATCACCTCAATGGCGTGGTTTTTGTAGATCGCGTAGATAATTCCTTGACTTTGGCACAGGAACTATCTAAAAATGGCTTCTCGTATCAAGCGGTGAAACCTGTAGCATAGGGTGTGTAGTAGTGTATTTAACTCCGAAAAGCGGTTTATTTTTGGCTGGATCTTGTGTAAGTGCGATCGCGGCTGTAGGTTCGATTTTTGAACTCAGTTACGGACAACCAGATTTTGGTGTCACAACCACAACAATTATCCTCATATTAAGCATTCCTCTGACAGGATTATTTTTCTTTGCTGCAGTGAGGGACGCAAAGGATAACATTAAATAAGCATCAGGTACATAAAAAGGTAAAGGGATGGAAGCGTAATCACGAAATTCATCCTTTTGCCTTTTATTTTTCTGTGCTGGGGATGCCCAATGCCCAATGCCCAATGCCCAATGCCCAATGCCCAATTTTAAACTGCTATTTCTGGGGTATTTGCTATACTTCTCAGGAAAATATTCAATCCTTGGGATGTTTATTTTAAAATATATTCGTACATTTGTACCATATTGGGTTTAGGTGGTCAATTAAGAAAAGATATGGCTAGAGCAATCGAGAGAATTGATCGGGATATTGCATCGCTGAAAGAAGCGATAAATGCGATCGCAGCAGAACTACAAAAAGCTTACGCTATTTATTTCACCCTTTTAGGTCAAGCCTTGCGCCAGCAGTTAATTCTGGCAACTTACCACCTGTGTACTCAAGGATATCCCGAAAAATTCCTGAGTTTGTCATTAAATCAACGGCACCATTTGCAACAGTCCATCCGCAAGATGGGTAAACAAGCAGCCGAAAATTTACTGACTATTACTAGTAGCCAAGAAGCGCAGCATCCAGTCAGCGAGAATGAAGAAGCAGAAGTAGAAGATATAGAGGATGAAGAAGATACTGAGGAATTAGAAGATATAGAGGACGAAGAAGATACTGAGGATGAAGAGGCTGAAATTCATTCAAAATCCCAACTTTCTGTTTTAAAAATCACTGATTCTTCTAACCCGATGGAACTAGTAGCATGGCAACAGAGTGTAGAAAAGTTAACACACCACATAATTAAAAAACTCTCTTATGATGCTAATGCTGTGTTACAACAAGTCAATCTTTTACCCAGAAAGATACCAGAACCAATTTTAGAAGTAGCGGCGGCGGCATCAGAAGCATCAGCCGAAGTTATGCCGGGGCCACCTAATTTATTAAACGTAGTAATTGAAATTGAAAATGAGCAGGATGCAGAAGAACCAAACCTGACAAAAGTTATGGCGATAAACCTCCGTTTAGGAGAAATTGAATTTGCCGATCCGAAACTTTCTTCAGCACGCAAACAGATACGCAACACCCTGCTGCAGTTAAACAAACTAGGACAAGACTATCAAAGAAAGCATCGCGAACGCACCATTGCCGAAGCCGAAGCCGCATGGCGGGCGATTTGGGATGATGATTAGTCAATAGTCCACAGTCAATAGTCCACAGTCCATTGACAACTAACAACTGACAACTAACAACTGACAACTGACAACTGACTAATGACTACTGACAAACCAGATTGGATTAGATTGCAAAAAGCCTTGGCTGTAGAAGCAGAAAGCGGTTTTACAGATTTGATGGGTAGGCAATATCGCTTTAGTGAATTTCTCAGTTTGACTCTGGGTAAATTCCCCATTGGTTTACCCGCAATTGAACGCCGTCGCTGGCAAGAATTAGCTGTGCAATTTGCGAAATATCCCGATTTGGGTTTGGAAGAAAGGCAGCATTTAGTTGCGGAAACTCGCAGGTATCTGTATCAATTACAGCAGGATGATGGCAAGCCGCCAGAAAAAAATGGGGTAGCGGAGTCACAAGCAAGAAATTATCAATCAAAAAATCAAATTGCCACAACGCCGATTGTGGCAGAAGTGAGTCGGAGACTTGCGCCAAAAATTGACCAAAAACTCAGCGATTTACCCGAAATTGGCATTAGAAAAGCTGACAATTTGGCGCGTCTGGGTTTGTATACTGTGCGTGACTTACTTTACTATTACCCCCGCGACCATATTGACTATGCGCGTCAGGTAAATATCCGCGAGTTACAGGCGGGTGAGACGGTGACGATAGTTGCTACAGTTAAGCGCTGCAACTGTTTTACTAGTCCGAAAAATCAGAAATTATCGATTTTAGAACTGGTACTGAAGGATAACACCGGACAAATCAAAGTGAGTCGCTTTTCGGCGGGTACGCGCTTTACTAGTCGCGGTTGGCAAGAAAGTTTAAAACGCCGCTATCCGGTGGGTGCTGTGCTTGCAGCTTGCGGTTTGGTGAAGGAAAGTAGATATGGCTTGACGCTGGATAACCCAGAATTAGAAGTATTAGCAAATCCCGGCGATGCGATTGATTCTTTGACTATCGGTCGAATCGTGCCAATTTACGCCTTAACTGAGGGTATCGCGGCGAATATGGTGCGACAGGCGGTAATATCGGCTTTACCTGCGGCGGCGAATCTCAAAGATCCCTTACCTAGTGGGTTGAGGGAAAAGTATGGGTTGATGGAATTGAAAGATGCGATCGCTAATATTCACTTTCCCCCAGATAGCGATCGCTTGCAAGTCGCCCGTCGTCGTCTAGTTTTTGATGAATTTTTCTACTTGCAATTGAGTTTACTACAACGACAATATCAAGCAAGGCAAGTCCAAACCAGTGCTATTCTCGCTCCCAAAGGGCAATTATTAGAAAAATTCTACGAAATACTGCCATTTAAACTCACTGGCGCGCAGCAGCGAGTCATTAATGATATTCTCAAGGACTTACAAGAAACTACACCCATGAATCGCTTGGTGCAAGGCGATGTGGGTTCGGGGAAAACTGTGGTAGCTGTGGTAGCTATTTTAGCGGCGATTCAATCAGGTTACCAAGCCGCCTTGATGGCTCCCACGGAAGTTTTAGCAGAACAGCATTACCGCAAGTTAGTCAGTTGGTTTAACTTGCTGCATTTACCAGTAGAATTACTGACTGGCTCCACAAAAACAGTTAAACGGCGACAAATTCATTCCCAACTAGAAACGGGAGAATTACCTTTATTAGTTGGCACTCACGCCTTAATTCAAGACCCCGTAAACTTTCGCCAATTAGGTTTAGCAGTGATTGACGAACAGCATCGCTTTGGGGTGCAACAACGGGCGCGTTTGCAGCAAAAAGGCGAGCAACCCCATGTATTAACTATGACAGCCACCCCCATTCCCCGGACATTGGCATTAACCATACATGGGGATATGAACGTGAGTCAAATTGATGAGTTACCACCAGGTAGACAAAAAATACAAACTACCATGCTCACAGGTCAACAGCGCAGCCATGCTTACGACTTGATGCGGCGAGAAATTGTCCAAGGAAGACAGGTATATGTAATTTTACCTTTGGTGGAAGAATCAGAAAAGCTAGATTTACGTTCAGCAGTTGAGGAACATCAAAAGCTACAGGAAAGCGTGTTTCCAGAGTTTCAAGTCGGTTTGCTACATGGGCGCATGACTTCCGCCGAGAAAGACGAAGCAATTACCAAATTCCGCGATAACAAAACCCAAATTTTAGTATCTACTACCGTTGTAGAAGTCGGTGTAGACGTACCCAATGCTACAGTAATGCTCATTGAAAACGCGGAAAGATTTGGTTTATCACAACTGCACCAACTTCGCGGACGGGTGGGAAGGGGTGCGGCGCAGTCCTATTGTTTATTAATGAGTAGTTCTCGAAGTCCCGACGCGCAACAAAGATTGAAAGTAATGGAACAATCCCAAGATGGCTTTTTCATCTCAGAAATGGATATGCGTTTTCGCGGCCCTGGGGAAGTGTTGGGAACTCGACAATCTGGTGTGCCGGATTTTACCTTAGCAAGTTTGGTGGAAGATGAGGAAGTTTTGCTGTTAGCCCGTCAAGCAGCAGAGAAAGTTATTGAGATGGATGCTACGTTAGAACGTTGGATTTTGATGAAGGAAGAATTGAAGTATCGCTATGAGAGATTAATGGGTGGGGCGATTATGACTTAATTTTGTCACTATTAACTCAATTGACGGCGGAATTGGTTGATACTGATAGATAAGAGTAAGGTAGCAAAGATCAAAAGTGCGATCGCATTCCACCAAAGTACCTCTAAACCCACACCTTTAAGCAAAATTCCCCGCACAATCTCGATATAATGGCGTAGCGGGTCTAGTAGAGACAAATACTTAAAAAATTCCGGCATACTTTCAATCGGTGAGATAGCGCCAGAAAGTTGAATCAACGGTAAATTGATAAAAAACGATGTCAGTACAACTTGCTGTTGAGTACGGCAAATTGTCGCCAGCATAATCCCAATACCGATACCAACAAATAAATACAGTCCTGATAAACTTAAAAATAGTAGCGCATTCCCGCGAAAAGGGACGCTAAATACTAATCTGCCGATACTTAAAGCCAAAATTACATCGCCCATTAACAATATAAATAAAGGCACAATTTTCGCCAGTAAAATTTCCCAAGCTTCTGCGGGAGTCATTAATAATTGTTCGAGAGTTCCAGTATCCTTTTCGCGAACAACTGTGACAGAAGAAACCAAAGAACTAATCAGCGTTAAAACTAAGCCTAAAACGCCAGGGATGAAAAACCAACTGCTGCGTAATCCTGGATTATATAGGAAAGTCGTCTGCGGATTAATTAACGGCGGGGCTTGATTAGAGGAGAGACGGCGGCTAAATTGATTAATCATCTGATTGAGATAACCTTGAGCAATTCCCGCCGTATTTGCATCGACTGCATCAATTAAAATCTGTACCTCACCCGATTTATCTTCCGCTAAATTGCGTTTAAAGTCTGGGGGGATGATTAAACCGGCTGTGATTTTACCTTGGCGTACCTCTTCACCTAAATCTTGGGGACTAAATAGATATTTTTCTAAAGTAAATACCTTATTAACTGTTAAGACAGAAACTAATTCTCGGCTTTCATAGGTATTGGCATAATCGACCACGCCTAACTTGAGATAATGGACATCAGGATTGAGTGCAAAGCCATAAAGTAGCATTTGCACTGTGGGAGGGATGATTAATAAAACTAAAGTCTCTCGACTCCGTAAGATTTGGCGAAATTCCTTAATCGCCAAACTCCAGAATCGACTATTCAAGAGATTTTGAATAAATTTCATAGCTAGATGCCCACTTCAGCAAGTGCGATCGCTATGCTAATACTTAAATTCACATTTGTGTCTTCGTAGACTGTAGGGTGTGTTGTCGCACAGCGCAACGCACCATTTATGATATCTGCTGGAGCGGTGCGTTAGCCTACGGCATAACACACCCTACATTTTATGTTTTTTTAGGTTGAGCTACTTATCTCTTATCTCTGTGACCTCTGCGCCTCTGTGGTTAAATAGGATGATTTTTGAACCGCAGAGGACGCAGAGAACGCAGAGGATTTACAGGACGGAAAAATAAATGCTTCCCTTCTGCCTTACTTCCCTCATCCCAAACCGAATAACTTAGCAATTAACGGCAATAATTGATTCCCCGCTTCCACCAGCGAAGCGACAGCAGGTAAACCTGTAAATATTCCCTTCAACATGGTGATTGCAGTCTTTGCAGTCTTCTTACTTGCATTCTCTTGGGGAGTTTTCGCCGCCTCAGCTAAACTTTGCACCTGTTCCAACGCCTCAGCTTTATCGTCATCTGATAACTCTGTTGACTGAGAAATTGATTCTTGTAATTGCGTCAACAATTCCTTGATTCCCGGTTTATCTGTTTCGGGGGAATCAGGTAACTGATTGAGGGCAATATTCACATTACCGCTAATGGTTCCCAGGTTGGCGACGGAACCACCGCCAGCAATTCCGCTAACATTTGTACTTCCTTGAATATTGATGCTACTACTGTTATCAGACACTTTGTTATCTCCTTGTATATAAAATTTTGGCTGCTGAAGCGCAGTTGTGAGCATATTTTCTAAACTCAGAATGCGACTATCTTTTTCTATAAGTAATAATTGCTGACTGTGGGATAAAGCCTTGAGTTGATTATAGTCATCAAAATATTCGGCACTCAGTTGAGATTTATCACTTCCTGGTGCGGTTTTGGCTCTGAGTAACAAGTTATCATCGCCGCGTTTCTCCATTGCGACGATTTCTAACTCAGCTTCTGGGTGATTTTCTGCCAGGTTTTTGAATGCAATTGCAATAGCGCGGGGGTCTACGCTTTGATTGTGGTAAAGGTCGAGAGTGTCAAAAATTGGCTTGATAAAGTCGCCAAAGTCGCCGTCTTGGAAGACTTCTTGCTTATTATCAGGTTTGCGGAGGGGGTCGGGGTTTTCTTTGGTGGGTAAGCGCATGAAGACATACTCACACCTCACGCCATGCAATTTAGTTTCGCTGGTAATTCCCCAATCTTCAATGAATACACCTGTGAGAGTTGCACCTGTGAAATCGGTTGCGTCTAGTTGGGTTTGCTTGAGTTTTGCTCTGGATAAATCCGCATCTTGCAAATTAGCTTCACTGAGGTCAGCACTGATAAAGCTAGCATCTGCTAAGTTGGCTGATTGTAAGTTGATACCTCGCAGGATTTGACGGTCAAAGTTTTTGTCTTGTCCTTGTCCTGTAATTAGCAATTCTCGGACTTGTGGGTGTTGCAGGTAAGTTGAGCCTGGGCGAACGCGGTCAAGCATTTTGGCTTGATACCAACGGGTATTAGTGAGGATAGTATTGCGGAAATCTGTACTTTTGAGCGTGGCTTTGGTGAAATCAGCCTGAGTTAAAGTAGCACCACGAAAACTTGTCCCTCCTGTGGCTGCAAAGGCGATCGCGGTATTACGAATTAAGGAATACTTTTGGTCTCCTTTCATTGCTCGCCAAGCGATGTAGATACTAAGTACAGATCCGGCGACGGCTCCGGCGACGGCGAAGGCGAAGGCGAAGACTCCGGCTAAGGCTCCCGCGACGGCTAAGGCTCCCGCGACAGCGACGACTCCCGCGACGGCTAAGGCTCCGGCTAAGGCGAAGGCGAAGGCGACGGCTAAGGCTCCCGCGACGGCTAAGGCTCCCGCGACGGCTCCAGATCCGGCGACGGTGATGGCTACGATGACGGCGATATATCCGGCGAAGTCTCCGGTTCCGGCTAAGGTGACGGTTAAGGGGACGGCTAAGGCGACGGCGGAGGCGACGGCGGAGGCGACGGTTCCTACAGCAGCTGATATTCCTTGGCGAATTATTACAAAGAAAAAGACAATCAATACAATTAAAGCAACCCAGCCCGCTATCCGGGTTTCTGTTGTATCACTAGATATAAATGACACCAAGTAAGTGTCAAAAGCCCAGAAAAATCCAGACACCCCTGACAATAACCAGGAAATTAGAACTAAAAAAATTGCCCAACGGCGTTGCAGTCCCGCTTTAGCATGGCTGAAGTTTGCACCTGTTAAATTAGCATTGGTGAAATTTGCCCCTCGGATGTCGGCATAGCTAAAGTTAGCACCCGCAAGGTCTTGTCCTTTGAAGTTGCGTCCTCGGAGATTTTGCCCGGAAAAGTCTAACCCCATGTTCCACTGCGCGAATATGAGCAAATTTTACTACACGCTTAAGCCTGTATATTCAGCAATGGTGAGATATTCTTCATGATTCTGGCTCAAAGCCGCAATTTCGGGGATAAAAGGTGCAACTTCGAGGATAAAAGGCTCATCGTTGAGGATAAAAGGCTCATCATTGAGGATAAAAAGCTCATCGCTGAGGATAAAAGGCTCATCGTTGAGGATAAAAGGTGCAACGTTGAGGGTAAAAGGTTCATCGTTGAGGCTTAGAAGCGCAACATTGCGATTCTAAGGACTGCCAATTTCAAAAATACCCCATGACAAGCGAAAATGAAGTACGCAGGTAGGGGCATCGGCAATGCCGTGCCCTGAGGCTCATCGGGTACGCCAAAATATTTGTATACAGCATATTTCAGGTAAATGAGGTACGCGCTTCGGGGCATGGCAGTGCCAGTACCCCTACCATCTATGCCATTCTTTTCTCAAATCGCTCATCGCAGTAATATATATCAGTAAGTGAGCGACTGTGGCAATGTGGATATATAGCGATTCTCATGTAAATGCAATACACAATCGGGCATGGCAGTGCCATGCCCCTACGAATGGTTTGTATTCTATGCAATAGAGAATGCTATCGGCACAGGAGAAAAATTCACTTACAGGAAAGCCTAATGGAACGCTCAAAAATAATTGCCATTATTACAGGTGCGATATCGATTATTTTAGCGATCGCATATCTCATCATAGTCCAAATCCTCGACTACCGCGACATGAAACCCGCCCCCATTAGCCAAATCAACCAACCACCAGCAATTGTGGCTACTAGTTGGTACTAAAAATTTACTCATTTCATCTTCCTAAAGATATAAACATCGCTCGAGACGCAATTAACTGCGTCTCTTGTCATTTTTGTCAATTGAAATAATCAATGATATCTATTGATAGCTTCCGGGAATCATCTATAGATAAATATCAATAGTTATGATTTGTGAATCAAATAAAGCCCTAATATAAGAATTAATTAGAGGAACTATCGATGATTTATTTATTTGAAGTATTTCCTTTTTGTCATAGATAAAGGTAAGCTATTTCTAACAAAATTAAGCAAAAATAAAATCGAATTATTGATGATGGCTGGGTTGGCAGGGATCAAAGCTATTTGATTTCTAACCCCAGAGTTGTGCTGGATGTTATAGAGGTAAGTTCATGGCTCAGTTTCTTGTGGAGACTGTGTGGCTAGTTCCGTTATATGCTTTAATAGGTGGGCTGTTAGCGGTTCCTTGGTCACCAGGGATCATTCGCCGCACTGGCCCAAGACCGGCTGGTTATGTCAATTTGGTAATGACATCTCTAGCGTTTTTGCATAGCGCGATCGCATTTATCGCCATTTGGAATCAACCAGCAATCGAAGTATTTATACCTTGGCTGTCTACAGCAGGTTTAAATCTTACCATTGCTTTGGAAATTTCTTCAATTACTGTAGGCGCATTGACTGTAATCACTGGCTTAAATTTCTTAGCGCAAATTTTCGCCATTGGTTACATGGAGATGGATTGGGGTTGGGGACGGTTCTATTCTCTATTAGGACTGTTTGAAGCGGGATTATGTGCCCTAGCTTTGTGTAATAACCTGTTCTTCAGTTATGTAATTCTCGAAGTTCTGACTTTAGGAACTTATTTGCTAGTTGGGTTGTGGTTTAGTCAGCCGTTGGTGGTAACTGGTGCTAGAGATGCTTTCCTCACCAAACGGGTAGGCGACTTATTTTTGCTGATGGGTGTACTGGGGTTATGGCCTTTAGCGGGGACTTGGAATTATTCAGAATTATCTGAATGGGCAGCAACTGCCAATGTTGACCCCACTGTTATCACTTTGGTAGGTTTAGCCTTAATTGCGGGGCCAATGGGTAAATGCGCTCAATTCCCCCTGCATTTGTGGTTAGATGAGGCGATGGAAGGGCCAGTTCCCAGTACGATTTTGCGGAACTCGGTGGTAGTAGCCAGTGGTGCTTGGGTACTAATTAAACTGCAACCGGTATTAACTTTATCACCTTTCGTTTCCTCGGCTTTGGTAGCAATTGGTGCAGTTACAGCCGTTGGTGCTTCTTTAATTGCGATCGCGCAAATTGACATTAAACGCTGTCAATCTTACTCTGTCAGCGCTTACATGGGTTTGGTGTTTATCGCGGTAGGTACAAGACAAGATGAAGCCGCACTGTTATTAGTACTGGCTAATGCTGTATCAGCCGCACTCTTGGTGATGAGTACTGGCGGCATTATCTGGAATAGCATTACCCAAAATGTTACACAGTTGGGTGGATTATGGTCGCGTCGTCCAATATCTGCGATCGCATTTATTGTGGGAACTTTAGGATTAGTTGGTTTTCCACCTCTAGGCGGCTTTTGGGCGTTGATGAAATTAATTGATGGACTTTGGGGAACTCAACCTGTATTGGTTGGCGTGGTGATAGCTGTGAATGCTTTAACTGCTGTGAGTTTAACCAGAGAATTCGGTTTGATTTTTGCTGGTAAACCTCAACAGATGAGCGAGCGATCGCCTGAAGTACATTGGCCAATGTCTTTTCCGATGGTGATTTTACTAGGTTTTGTGTTACATCTGCCATTAGTGTTGCAAAGCTTATCATTATTACCATCTTGGGCAACCTTAAATAAAGATGTTGCACTGTTGTTAATTTGGTCAACAATTTTTGGTTGTGGTATTAGTGGCGTGATTTATTTAGGTAACATTCCTAAACCAGTTCGCCTACCTTGGAAACCTTTACAAGATTTATTCGCCTACGATTTCTACACTCCCAAGCTTTATCGGATGACGATTATTTTCAGCGTCGCTCAAATTTCCAAATTTGCCGATATGTTGGATCGTTTTGTCGTTGATGGCATCGTCAATTTTGTGGGTTTGTTCTCACTATTAACTGGTGAGGGATTGAAATATAGTACCTCTGGACAAACCCAATTTTATGCTTTCACTGTGCTTTTAGGTGTTGGCGTATTAGGAATGTGGGTAACTTGGCCATTTTGGGGCGTGCAGTTTCTCAATTTGATGTTTTAGTAATTAGGGGCTAGACAGTAGGGACAAAACAAGAGAGATTTTTTCGTCGGATTATTGATTTAAAAATTACATAGATTCGCTAAAATTTCTCAAATCTAGCCCCAAAAACCTATCTTTGTTGTCACGCGCGATCGTACAATTTTTAAAACCATTAAAATATTCGATGATTTCCATTTGTCGGGGGACAAACCATGAATAAACAATATCGCCAAAGCAATGTTTCTCGGAGAAATTTACTGAAACTCGGTGCAGGTGCAGTTGGTGCAGGCGTAGTAACAGCCGGATTGGGTGCAAATTTGGCTGCACCTGAAAAAGCCTCAGCAGTAGATAAAAAAGATATTACTCCTGATGCAGCACTCAAAGAATTATTAGATGGAAATGAGCGATTTGTCAAAGCCAAAAAACGCTACCCAAATCAATCAATAAAACGCTTGCAGGAAGTTGCAAAAGGTCAAAAACCGTTTGCATCAATTCTCGGCTGTGCCGATTCACGAGTACCTTCAGAGATTGTTTTCGATCAAGGCTTAGGTGATTTATTTGTTTGTCGTGTAGCTGGTAATATTGCCCCTCCCGAAGAAATTGGTAGCCTAGAATTTGGTAGCTTAGTTTTAGGCGCTAAAGTAATTATGGTGTTAGGTCATGAAAGATGCGGAGCTGTAGATGCAACTATTAAAGGTGCCTCAGTACCAGGACAAATTGGTAGTTTACTGGAAGCAATTAAACCAGGTGTAGAAAGAGCTAAAGGACAACCAGGCGATCCATTAGAAAATGCTTGTAAAGCTAATATTTTAGTGCAAATTGAGAAGCTACAATCATCGCCAGTTCTGGCTGAGTTAATCAAAGAAAAAAAACTGAAAATAGTTGGTGGTTATTACGATTTAGATACTGGCAAAGTCAGTTTAGTTAGTTAGTTATTGGTCATTTGTCCTTGGTCATTTGTCATTTGTCTCTTTTATATCCCTGGACTATTGACTATTGACATTTGACCATTGACATATTTAAGAAATTCTCTTTTTTACTCAATTACCCAAATTGCCATGTTAAGTGTTCTGATTTGGCTCCCGATTTTAGCAGCAGCTATTATAGCGTTAATACCTAAAAATCTGCCTACCAATACTGTGCGGTTAAGCGCATTATACTTTGCTGCTATTACATTACTATGGAATATTTTTATTCTCTTCAAATTTGATATCAGCAATCCAGGGATGCAGTTTCAAGAGAATATTCCTTGGAATGAAACTCTTGGTTTGAGCTATCAATTAGGAGTTGATGGGCTGTCTATTTTGATGTTGGTGTTAAATAGCCTCCTCACCTGGATTGCTATTTACAGTAGCAGCAAAGAAACCCAAAGACCAAGGCTTTTTTACTCCCTCATTTTATTAGTCAGTGGTGGGGTAGCAGGGGCATTTTTAGCACAAAATTTACTGCTGTTCTTCCTGTTCTACGAACTAGAATTAATTCCCTTCTATTTACTAATTTCCATTTGGGGAGGAGAAAAACGCGGTTATGCTGGTATCAAATTCCTAATTTACACTGCTGTTTCTGGGGCTTTAATTTTAGCAACATTCTTGGGTACTGTATGGCTAACTGGTGCTAGAAGTTTCGCCTTCGATGCAGTTTCTACCCAAACTTTATCTGCTGGGTTACAAATCATTCTCTTAGCAGGAATTATCTTAGGTTTTGGCATCAAAATTCCCTTGGTTCCCTTCCATACTTGGTTACCTGATGCTTATGTTGAAGCTTCTGCGCCAATTGCGATTCTTTTGGGTGGCGTGTTAGCTAAACTGGGAACCTACGGATTGTTACGTTTTGGTATGGGGATGTTTCCCCAAGCTTGGAGTATTTTCGCACCGACATTGGCAATTTGGGGTGCGGTGAGTGCAATATATGGGGCTGTAGTAGCGATCGCGCAAAAAGATATCAAGCGCATGGTAGCATACAGTTCTATCGGTCACATGGGTTATATCTTGCTAGCTGGTGCTGCTAGTAATCCTTTGGCTTTGGTTGGTGCTGTCGCTCAAATGTTTAGTCACGGTTTAATTCTCGCTATCTTGTTCCATTTGGTGGGAGTTGTGGAAACTAAAGTTGGAACTCGCGAGTTAGATAAACTCAATGGTTTAATGAGTCCGATTCGGGGTTTACCTTTAATTAGTGCCTTGCTAGTATTAAGTGGAATGGCGAGTGCTGGTATTCCCGGTTTAACAGGTTTCGTGGCTGAATTTATCGTTTTCCAAGGAAGTTTCTCAGCGTTTCCTATCCCCACAATTTTGTGTGTAGTTGCTAGTGGTTTAACTGCGGTTTATTTCGTCATCCTGCTGAACCGCACCTGCTTTGGTAAACTTGACAACTTAGCTTACTATCCCAAAGTGGAATGGTTTGAAAAAACTCCTGCGTTGATTTTGGCAGTTTTAATCATCTTTTTGGGAGTACAACCTACTTGGTTAGTGCGTTGGAGTGAACCTACAACTACAGCAATGGTAGCTGCAATTCCCCCAATGGAAAGAACTGTTAAATCAGAAATCGCCTTAAAACCATAACTCCTCCTTCTCTCTGCGCCTCTGCGCCTCTGCGTGAGATTTATTTTGATAAATGAACCGCAAAGACGCGTTCGGCGAAGCCGTTCCCGAAGGGTAGTACACAAAGGAAGAGAAAAGAGTTATGCACCAAAATTAGGAGGAAGGATGAATCTAAAATTAATTCCCAGTGCTTTAGTAGGATTTCGCTTTTTAATTTCTCCCTTCCTCCTCTGGGATGCTGTTGATGGTAAAACTACTATTTGGTTCCTTGTTGGTTTTATCGCCGCCTTTCTCTCGGATATTTTTGATGGCATAATTGCCCGCAGACTTGGTGTGAGTACTGCCGAATTAAGACAAGCTGATAGCTGGGCTGATGTTTGTCTTTTTAGTTGCATATTTGTGAGTGCTTGGTTAGTACATAAAGAAGTTTTAATTGCTTATCGAATACCTTTACTCACAGTAGTTTTTGCACAGGTGATATGGTGGATAGTTAATTTAGTCAAATATGGTAAACCTGCTAGCTATCACACCTATTCGGCTAAGTTTTGGGGTATCACTCTGGCGATTGCGATTATTTCTTTATTTGGCTTTAATTATGCAGGAATTTCTCTTTGGCTAACTTGTATTGCTGGTTTGATTTACAGTCTCGAAGAAATCGCCATGACAATGATTCTGCCAGTATGGACGCATGATGTTTTAAGCATTTTTCACGCCCTAAAGATACGCGAACAATTATTAATACAACAAGACGAAATTGCATCATAGTCATCACAAATGACATTCCAAAGACGCGATGAATCGCGTTTTTACAAAATAAAAAACCTGACAACTCCAACGGAATTTATATATGACAGCAACTTTTGATAAAGCTACTAAATTACCTCCATCTCAGCATGAATTTGCCGAAGTAATTCATCGCCTAGAAGCTGGTGGTTCCATGTTACCTGATACGCCAGAAAATTTGATGCAAATTATCGGCTTGTATAAAGCTTATGCTGTGCCGATGGATTTTTACTGGCGGGATTTACTTTATATTGCGGAACAAGAATTTTTAAATCCCTTTCCTTTCTTTAAATACTTCTTGCCTAAAGAGTATTTAGACCGTCATAATCATTATGCTGGTGATGATGCAGATTTAAGAATTTGGCGGGGACAAGCTACAGCCCATCCTGAATTATTAGCATTTATTGAAAAAGGTGAAACTGGCAAAATGCCTAGATTATTTCACCATTTATTCCACGATCGCATTAACATGGAATTTGCTGAGGCTTGTATGCGGGCTATGCTTTGGCATCGTCACATGTACGCACCAGTAAACCAGTTTGACGCTTACCTGGATTCGGAAGAATATAAAGCTAACGCCGATAGGGCAATTAAAGCTTACTTCAAAGGTAACCCGGTAATGTTGGGGCTACATAAGCTGTTCCCGGATATGTTCATCGAACAATGTCGCCAGATGTCTTATTATGCTAACCTGGGTTTATTCTGGGAAGTCATGGCACCCGTGTTCTTTGAAATGTCGGATATCTACGACGAAGGCGGGTTTAAAGGTGTCCCCGATGCGATGAACTTTTTGGTAAATGGAATTTTTGCGATCGCCGGTCGTCCGATTTATCATCATGTATATATAGATGGGGAATGCTACGAAATCATTCCCAAATCTAAGGGTTTCACTTGGTTATACGAAGCCGCTTTACCTTATGTAGAAGCAGTTTTCTACCGTACCGCACCTTTTAGAGGCACAAAATCTTATAATGCACAAGCAGGTCAAGTACCTGACGATCAAAAAGACTTTCACTATGGCATTCTTTACGCTGATGTGTTTCCTGTAGGTACAGCAGGTATTCCACCCACATTGTTAATGCAAGATATGTTACACTTCTTGCCTCAATATCTGCTTGATTACTACAAACAATATTGTCGTGGCGAGGAAGATATGTTGATTCAGTTAGGAATTAGTTTCCAACGGTCAATGTATAATGTAACATCGGCGGTAATTCAAGCATTACGCACTGCACTGTTATATCCTTTAGATGACACCAATCCCAAGCATTTACAAGCAAACCGGGAATTTTTTGAAGCGCAGTTAAGCCGCTTTACCCGTGCTGATTACAATATGCGAGATGCGGCGCGGTTACGCAGTATTCAAAGTCAAGATTACAGGTAATTCGTAATTCGTAATTCGTAATTTTTTGGTAGGGTGTGTTATGCCGTAGGCTAACGCACCTTATATTTTTGTTAATGCAAAATTAATATTAATTTAAATAGAATTTGCGGCGTACCAATATATTTTAGAGGGCATGGCAGTGCCAGTGCCCCTACAATCTGTCGCATTCTTTTTTTAAATTGTTATAGCTTGCAAGAACCCGGAATCAACTTCAGGGTTCCCGGAATCAACTTCAGGGTTCCCGAAATCAACTTCAGGGTTGACGTTTCCGTGTTTCGCGTAGTCTGAATTAACTTCAGGGTTCCCGGAATCAACTTCAGGGTTGACGTTTCCGTGTTTCGCGTAGTCTGAATCAACTTCAGGGTTCCCGGAATTAACTTCAGGGTTGATGTTTTCGTGTTTCGCGTAGCCTGAATCAACTTCCGGGTTCCTGTTTGCGTGTTTCCCGTCAGCTGTACTTACAACATATTTCAGGTAAATGAGGTATGCGCTTCGGGGCATGGCAGTGCCAATGCCCCTACAATCAACTATAAATCAATTCAAAATTCAAAATTCAAAATTAAAGACAGCCACCCACAAGGGGTGGGGTTTCTACCTAGGGACATCCAATTTTTTAAATACCCAATCAATTTGTAGTGCGAGCGTCTCGCTCGCTTTAGAACAACAGCGAGCAAGACTTCGGCGTGAGCGCTCAGTCGAACGCTGCTCGCACTACGGAAATATGGGTAATTTATTCTTTGTAAGTCCCCTACCTTGCGAAACAAGGATTTTTTCGCCCACTAGGGGCGAGGTTTTAAACCTAACTTTTTCCAATAAATCTGTACCTCACCAAGTAGCAATTTGCTGTATGTTTTCTGTTGGTGCGTTGTGCTGCGCGACAACACTTTAACTACTTGAGAGATAATTGCCCGTCAAGATGGCGAAATAGAAATAACCAAATTGGTAGGGAACTGTTAATGGCAATTAATCTGATTAAATGACCTGTGGTGACAACCTCTACATTATGATTTAAGACTAGGGAGACAAGAATCATTTCTGCTGCACCGCCTGGCGCTGTTACCAACAGACAAGTTAACCAATCCCAAGAAGTTAATTGCATAGCTAGCATAGCAGCGATCGCACCAGCGATTAAAGTCATGATGACAGACAAAACCGCATAGACTATGGTGCGTTTCCCAAAGCTGGGTTTTTCTCCCCAATATTCACCGATGGTAATTCCTAACAACATTTGCCCAATTATATTGATAAATGATGGTGGGGTAAAGTGAATGTCTTGGACAAACGGTAGCAAATTAATTATCGGGTTAAACCCTATCCCAATTAATAAAGCGCCAAAAAAATCCCCGGCGGGAATTTTAAATAATATCGATAGGTAAACAATTAATCCAATTATTCCCAATACTAACAGCAGTAATCCTAATTGAGAGATATCAAAATTAAATAAATTACTTGGAGTGGGAATTATTGACGGATTCCAAGCATTACCAACTGTCGTTCTGACAATAAAAGGAATCAGCAAAACTACAGTTGTGACACGCAAAGCTTGAACTAATGCAACTAGGGTAACATTTTTGTTATAGTCAGCAGCAATAGAAGCCATTACTCCCACGCCACCGGGCACTGTCGCCAGCATTGATGTTAATAAATTCGTTTGGCTGAGGCGGGAATAAATGTAGCCAATAACAGTACCACAAATTAACAGAAAAAAGGTTAATAAAACGAAAATGGGAATACCATTAGCTACTGTAGCTAAATCGCTGTAATTAGTTGAGGCTCCAACTGTTAATCCTACCAATGCCATGCCAACTTTTCTGGCGGTGCGGTTAGGTTTGGGAGAATATTGATAGAAAATCCGGCATCCCTGCAACACTACAGTACCCGCCGCAACTCCGCCAAATAACCAAGCCATTCCGCCTAAATGCAATTTAGTTAAACAGAAACCAAAGGGCACAGCTAAAAGCATTTCTAAAAATAAGATTGCTAGTTGCTTGATAAATGGATTTTGAACAGCAACAGCAGGATTTTCCGTGGTCGATTCCTCTACAATGGGAAGAATACTTAAGGTATGATTCATTGATCAAGCGCTTTTCTCATTAGTTTAACTATGCACATAAGCTAATGCGATCGCGCAATACCCCAGACAGGATATAAATTTAAAATTTCCTATCAATGATAAAGGATGTATGTATAGCACATTGAGCCTCAGTACAATCGCTGAGAATTCATAAAAATTTTGGAGACGACAATATTATAGTAGGGACATAACCAATAGGTTGTGTCCCTACCAACAAACTGTATTTTTTTCCAGAGTCTAATTGTTGATTCCTTCAGCTATCAAGGCGGATTTGAGAAATTAGTCTTCATCAAGTGCTGGGAAAGCTTCTTCAAATTGCCATAACTCATCTTTGTGTGCCATAAACCAAATCCGAGTTTCTGGTGTCAATTTGCTCCAAATGTTTTCCACAGGAACATGGGGAGATGCATAGCGATACTCTTCTCCCAAAGATTTGAGATTATCTGCTACGTCAAGAGGAATCCCAAAATCGCGCCAGTCAACTTTGACATTTCTACCAGAAAGTCCGGCTGCGGGGTCAAAAATTAATTGTGCAGTTCTGATTAAATCAGCAAAATGGTTGGGTTTCAGTCCGATGATTTGCTGAATTTGGGAAGATTCATTATGCTGTTGAGACATTGTCGCTGGAGTGGTGAAGATAGATCGTAGGTAGAACTTACCGCCAGAGATTTTTATCCCAATTCTCCGATTTTAATCTCCAGCCACTCAGGCAAATGGTTTAGGTTGGACAAGTCGTGATTTTGAAAACGTAGCGGCGCTACATACAGCATATTTCCGATCAATGAGGTACGCGCTTTGGGGTATGGCAGTGCCAGTGCCCCTACAATCAACGATCGTTATTTATTTATCGATAAAAACGGTAACAGCAGCAACGGCTATCAACATTTCGTCATTTTTATCGTTAAGAGAGGGAATTGCTCGTCCCTGCACTACCATGCCTCCAGATTCTACAGTCAGAGTTTTGCGCCCAAAGGGAAGTACAGCTAATACTTCCTCTGAGTTGACTTGTTCTGGGTATGGTACGGCTACTTGTACTTCTACAATCATCTCATTAGGGTCAGTTAAACCTGCTACTTCCCAAACTCCAGGTAAAGCATTATGAGCGATCGCATTTCTTACCGCCCTGGCTGCTGCTACTGTTGGTTCTTGTCCATGTTGATCAATTCCCATCCCCATTTCAATTATCAACCGTTTTTTGACCATTGATATTTCCCAAGCTCATTTACAGTATATTTTCAGTTAAATAAAGTATCCGGCTAAAAGTCAACTTAACGCGAAACCCAGTTACCGCAAGGAACTGAAGTTCCTTGCTCATAGCCAAAGTCATCTCAAGATGACTAAATATCCTCAAAATTTTGAGTCTACTTTAGTAGGGGCGGGTTCACAGATATGCTCCCATAATTCACGACTATCTCGCTTAACCCGCCCCTACTTGGGCTATGAGCCTGAGAATTTATTCTCAGGCGGGCAACAAAGCTAAGACAGAGGCTATTTTTAGCTTAAGTTAATACCCATGCCCAATGCCCACTCGCCCTGAGCGAAGCCGAAGGGATGCCCCATGCCCCATGCCCAATACCCAATGCCTAATCGCCGTCAATTTCTCACAAACTTCGGACTTGCTACCTTAGCGACTCAGTTACAACCGTTAACTGCTCAAGGTAAACTCTCTCCCCAGATGATGCTTAAGCCCCCACGCTTGCAAACAGGCGATACTGTGGGCTTAATTGCCCCTGCGGCTGTTGTGGATGCAAAACATGTGGAAACAGCACAGCGCAACTTTGCAGATTTAGGTTTAAAAGTCAAGTTAGGTAAACATATTTTAGATCGTTATGGTTATTTAGCGGGGAAAGATAGCGATCGCGCTTTTGACATAAACTCTATGTTTACCGATAAATCTGTAAAAGCGATTATGGCGATGCGCGGCGGTTGGGGTTGTAATCGCCTGTTACCTTTACTCAACTATACTAATATCCGCTCCCATCCCAAAATTTTGATGGGCTACAGCGATATTACTTCTTTATTATTAGCTATTAACGCCCGCAGCCGCATTATTACTTTTCACGGCCCGGTGGCAATTTCAACCTGGAATCAGTTTACCCTAGATTACCTTCAGCGTATTCTGTTTACCGGGGAAGCAATGACAATGCAAAACCCCACCACCAACACCTGGCAATTTTCCCCCATTGCACCGGGGAAAGCTCAAGGTAAACTTGTAGGCGGTAATTTATCGGTACTAGCAGCAATGGTAGGTTCGCCTTATCTTCCGGCTTGGAACCAAACAATTCTTTTTTTGGAAGACATCGGTGAAGATATCTACCGTATAGACCGAATGCTCACCCAATTAAAAAATGCTGGTATACTACATCGCATTGCTGGCTTGATTTTTGGACAATGTACTAACTGTAGTCTAGGCGATGAACCAAATTTTACTGTAATGCAAGTATTACAAGACCACATTGGCCCCTTTGGTATTCCTGCTTGGTATGGTGCGGCAATTGGTCATATTCCAGATAAATTTACCTTGCCAGTTGGTGTCAATGTGGAAATCAATGCCAATCTTGGCACAATTCAGATGTTAGAACCAGCCGTTACTTAGGGAACGCCAAAAAATAAATTATGCCAAATTGTAGGGGCTTCAGGGCATGGCAGTGCCAGTGCCCCTACAATCAACGAAGGCTTTTACGTCATTTTTACGTAAGTCCTGTATCTAACCCAGGACTAATGACTATTGTACAGACAAGGGTTATCGCGTCTCTAATGACCATCTTTTCTAGAGAAATTTAACTTTACATTATAAAAAACCTAGATAAATTCATAAAAAATTTATTTATCAGGTTTAAATAAGTGCATTCCCTATTGTTTGGTTAAATTAGACAAAAAACTAGCCAAAATGGCTAGATTATTTTGCAAGATGAATTATGCTAGATATAAGCGAGCATAAAACACTACTTGCTAAACAATATTTGTTTAAATTAACTAGCTAACAAAATCTCAAAAAGAAACTAAATATCCAATAATTTATTTGTAGAAATAAATTTGCCCTATTGATGTGTAAATGCTAGCTTTTGGTGATTAATCAAGTTGCCAAACATATAGTTAAATCACTTATTTAATCATTAAGTAGGTGAATAATTAACTGCATATATATAAGTCTAAGTTGTGGCTTAATTGCCATAACTTAAAAGTGATGCAGCAAATTAAAATGAAAAGGATTGTTTTATGACCAACATAAACTTAGCTAAAGTCAGGTTTAGTAATAATTCTGATGTCCTCAATCCAGGTGCGGCAATATACAATCCCAAATCCTCTTATGTAGATACTTTGGGCGGCGATGATAAAATCACTGGTACTGCCAATGTAAGTCGTGGTTTTGAAGTATATAGCTTTGTTGGAGCTAAAGCTAGCAGAGGACAATTCGCGATCGCTTCTGCTGAGTTGAGTGGTAAGGCTGATGTTGAAGTCTATGGGATTAAAAACGAAGGAACTATCAATACAAATAATGGCTTAGATGTCATTAAAGGTAGTGCCAAGGCTAACATTAGCGCTACAGCCGAGTCAGTATCTCAAGCCATAGCCTTTGCTAGAAGAGCAGATGCTGTAGCCATCACCAATGCTTTTGCCTCTATTAACATCAAAGCTACTGCCGAAGGAATTGATAATTCCTTGGGTCATATTCATACTGGTAAAAATAACGATACCATAATTGGCGATGCTGAAGGCTCAGTCTCAGCGATCGCATTAGCTACCGCAGTGGCGATAGCTGAAGCGCCAATCTCTCATGGAGTCACAGCTTTTGCTAAAGCAATGGCTACAAGTTTAGCCAAAGCCAGCATTACAGCCACCGGGATAAATAATAGTCGGGGTGAAATTAGCACTGGAGACGGTAACGATACCATTAATGCTACTGCCACATCTAGCGCCGGTGCTTTTGCAGGTACTATTAGTGCTGCCATAGCCAATGCTACTGGTGAGAATAAAGCTTTAGCAGAGGCGCTTGTATCTGCTACCGCTAAAGCCACTGATAAAGCGATCGCTATCAACAACAGTGGCGGCAAAATTGATACCGGGGTAGGAGACGATACAATTATTGCCAAAGCTACTGGCTCTGACTCTTATGGTATATTTGGTGGTAGTATAAATACAGGTCACGGAAACGACCGGATCTTCGCCTCTAGTTTTGGTGGTGGCGTTAACATTGATATGGGTGCAGGTAACGACTCTGTTAAAGGTTTCGGTGCAGCTCAAATAAATGGTGGTCTAGGTTGGGATACACTCGACTTATCTGACTACAATTTCAAAGATTTTCAGATTAAGTTTGGTGGTATTTTTGGTATTAGCCTCAACAATAGTGTCAGTTTTCAACTTGATGGCGTTACCTTAAATACTACTGGCTTTGAGCAATTTAACTTTGCTGATGCTAGTTACAATCCTCTTGAATTAAGGCTTGCTTAATTTCTCACGCTTAATGCTTTCATCGAGAATTTAAAATTTCTCGGATTTTTGGAACTCTCTTATTTTTAAGATATTGATGTTGGCCGTTAAATTTTAACAGCCAACAATTATTATGGGTGCTTTTATCGACAAGTAATTTTAGATTTTAAATTTTAGATTTTGGATTGATGCTACGGGAGCATCCCAATTTTGCCAAAATAAAATTTGTAGTGGGAGTATCTTGCTCCCTAACTTCTAGGAAGCTGGCTAGAAGCCAGCACTACAAAATAAATTTACACATTTGGGATGCTTCCGATGCTACAAATAAATCTAGGGGCTTTTACCATCAAATCAATATTGATCAATTCATTTTGGCTTTAGGGTTAGAGAACAAAATTCTCTCAATCCAAAATCTCAAACTGAAAATCTAAAATTTGCTAATTTACCTTGGGAATTTATTTCCCGAAGGAATTCGCCTGCTGCAAACCAACTGAGATTTTAAGTTTTGCATCTTCAAGCCAAAATTTAAAATCTAAAACTTGGTGCAAATTCATGCTGTAAATCAATATAGAGGATAATTTTATGACAGCCTTAAACTTAAACAGAATCAGGTTTAGCAATAACGCGGATGTTGTTAATCAAAATAGAGCAATATACAATCCCCGATTTGCTTATGTAAATACATTAAACGGAGATGATAGAATCATCGGGACTTCTAGCATTAGCGCTGATTTTGGTTTAGGAGTTTATGTCGAGCTAGAAACAGGAAAAAGTAAGGGGAGATCCTTGGAAGTTCCCAATGCTAAAGCTGCTATTTCTACCTATGGGATTAAAAATGAAGGAGTGATTCATACCAATGATGGTAACGATGTAGTTAGAGGTAGAGCAATAGCAAATATCGGCGTCCTTGCAGAGACAGTATCTCAAGCTATAGCTATTGCAGAGAAACGAGATGCAACAGCCATTGCTAGTGCTTTTGCATCCCTTAATGTCAATGCTAATGTTAACGGAATTGATAACTCATGGGGGGGAATTTACACAGGTAAAGGCGATGACTCTGTCAGTGGTGATACTGAAGGTTCGATTAGTGCGGTAGCCATAGCTACTGTAGATGCTACAAGTATCGTAGAAGTTATCTGCAAAACCCCAGCCTCTGACACTCTGACAGCTTTTGCTCAAGCAGTAGCCACAAGTTTAGCCACAGGAAGCATCACCGCCACGGGGATTAGGAATACTAGCGGAACAATTTTCACTGGTAAGGGTGATGATACTCTCAGCGCGAGTGCTACTACTAGTACTGCTGGCTTGTCCGCAACTTATAGTTCGGCTTTTGCAAATGCAACATCCGATAATCAAGCTTTAGCATTGGCTGTTGCTCAAGCTAGTACTGAAGTTAATGATAAAGCGATCGCTATTGACAACACTAGGGGCTGGATTGCTACTGGTCGCGGAGACGATATTATAGAAGCTACCGCTAAAGCTTATCAAACCGCGATCGCCATTGACAACAATCGCGGCTCAATTCATACCGGGCTTGGTAACGATAAAATCATTGCCAAAGCTACAGGAGACAACAGTTACGGCATATTTGGCGGCACTATTGATACAGGTAGAGGAAACGATACCTTAATTGCCTCTAGTTTAGGCGGTGGCGTACAGATAAACTTAGGAGAAGGTGACGACTTTTTACAAGGATTTGGTCAGGCTATAATTGATGGTGGCAGAGGTTTCGATACAATCAGTTTTGACGCTTACAACATTGGAAATTTTGAGATTAGTTTTGGTATTTATAATAGGCAGAATAGTGTAATTTTTCAACTAGATGGCATCAGCGCGATCGCCACTGGTTTTGAGCAATTTAATTTTGCCAATGGCAGTTACAGCTACAACGATTTAATCTCTCACAATAGAGCTAATACTTAATCCTTTCTTTAATTGGCGATGATTTTGAGGAATAAAATCCTCACCATTAAATAATATCGTTGATTGTAGGGGCACTGGCACTGCCATGCCCCCAAGCTACAAATTATCGTTGATTGTAGGGGCACTGGCACTGCCATGCCCCCAAGCGCGTACCTAATTTACCTGAAATATACTGTCTAATTTAGTAGACACAATTATAAATAAAATGCCGATTAATAAATGGTAAACAAAAGCAGTTTTTACCAGATATTTACTGCCTTAATAGTCGTGTAAAAATAAGTTAAACAATTTAATATTTGTAGTTTGGGCATCTTGCCCACACTTAATTTTAATTATGGGAATTCCCCTGTTGCCCGTTGCCCGTTCCCTGTTCCCTCTTAACTGATATTTACTGCCTTAATAGTCGTGTAAAAATAAGTTAAACAATTTAATATTTGTAGTTTGGGCATCTTGCCCACACTTAATTTTAATTATGGGAATTTCCCTGTTGCCCGTTGCCCGTTCCCTGTTCCCTCTTAACTGATATTTACTGCCTTAATAGTCGTGTAAAAATAAGTTAAATAATTTAATATTTGTAGTTTGGGCAGCGTTCGACTGAGCGCTCACGCCGAAGTCTTGCCAGGGCGAGCAAGATGCTCGCACTACTTATCTTTACTTGATGTTTTAAACTTACTTTACTTATTAGATTTACTTTCTTGAATTACATGAAAAATTGATGGCAGTAAAGAAACAACAATAATCAACCCGATAATTGGTAACAAGTATTTATCTACTTGTTCTGGTGGTAAAGATTTACCCAAAAAGAATCCTAAAAAAGTAATTCCAAATGTCCAGATAAAACCACCAACCAAGTTATAAGACATAAATGTCCGATAATGCATTGAACCAACACCCGCCACAATTGGCGCAAAAGTGCGGACAATGGGGACAAAACGAGCTAAAACAATAGTTTTCTTCCCATGTTTGTTGTAAAATTTTTGGGTTTTAACAATATGTTTCTTATGAAATAACCATGAATCTTCTTTACTAAATAATTTTCTACCAAATCTAAAGCCGGTAGCATAGCCAACATTATCACCAAGCACAGCACAGATAAAAGCACCAATAATTAAAATCCAAATATTTAGTAAATGTTGAGACGCAACAAAGCCAGCAGTAAACAACAAGCTATCACCAGGAAGAAAAAAACCAATCAGCAAACCAGACTCAGCAAAGATAATTCCCCACACACCAAAATAACCCAGTGATTTAATTATTTCTGGTAAATCGAAATGCATAGAATATCGAACCTCTCCAGCAGAAACATACAACATCTTAGCCTTAGGCTATTTTGGGAAACGCAAACTAATATTAAGATTACGTGAATATATTCCGTAAGTTTGCGGTAAGGGGTGGAAAATGCAGAGATATCTCAGAGTGCTAAAGCTATTTTGGATAACTGCGATCGCAGCTGAGTTGGAATATCGCATTAACTTTATTGTCGCTACCATCACCAGCTTGGGGAATCTCGCAGGTAGTCTGTTTGGCTTATTCTTGTTTTACAGCACTGGCTACAATTTTGCAGGTTGGTCATGGGATGCTGCTTTAGTTGTGCTAGGAATTTTTACCCTACTTCAAGGTTTTTCTTCTACCTTCCTCGCACCCAACTTAAATAATATAGTCCGCCACGTACAAGAAGGGACTTTAGACTTTGTTCTCCTTAAACCTATCCGCAGTCAATTTTGGCTTTCTACCCACACCCTGTCACCTTGGGGACTACCCGACTTAATTTTTGGCGGCGCGATAATTGGCTATGCAGGTAAACGCCTGGGCTTGAGTATCAATAACTATTTAGTTAGTGCAGTACCTTTATTATTAGGTTTGGTAATTCTTTACAGCCTGTGGTTTATGCTAGGTGCAACTAGCATTTGGTTTGTGAAAATATACAACGTTACCGAAGTTTTACGGGGTTTATTAGAAGCAGGCAGATACCCCATCGCTGCTTATCCTGCTGCTTATCGCTTTTTCTTTACCTTTGTGGTGCCAGTAGCTTTTTTAACCACAATTCCAGCAGAAGCAATGTTAGGACGAGGACAAATTACCTGGCTAATTGGTGGCATAATCTTGGCATTAGGACTGTTTTTAGTATCCACTTGGTTTTGGCGGTTTGCTTTGCGTTTTTATACTAGTGCTTCGAGCTAGCCCCTAAATATTATTTTTCACCCAAGTTTTAAAATTACGCATAGCTTGACTTCTGCCAATAGTTAAACACTGCTGAACATAGTCATTGACTAACTCAATAATAGGGATACCAGGAAAATTAGGACTAGATTGAGACTTGATATATTTACCTGCTTGCAGCAAATTAATTTCTAACCCTTGTTGTGTATATCGCCACAGTTCAGGAACTCCCAAAAGCTGATAATTTTCAAATCTGGTGCGGGAGGTAATATCAATTTCAATTGCTAAATCTGGTGGGGGATCTACAGTTAAATCAATGCGATTCTTCCCAATTACAGCCGCTTGATTTTGAATATAAAAACTCGTATCTGGTTCTACAGCTTGCCGCATTCGCTCATTTTTCAATGTTGTGGAACCAAAAGGTTCCAAATCTATTTGGAGTTTATCTAATAAAAGTTTGACTAAATCACCAATAAATTCTTTATCTTTTTCATGTTCTGGTAGCGGCACCATAATTTCTAACCAACCATGACTATAAGAAATGCGTGCAGCACGGCGTTCTCCCATCTCTGCTAAGATATTTTCTAATTGTTGCCAACTAACATCTTTAAGCAGCATTTGTTGACCTGGTTTGACGATAATTTGTTGCAGTTCTAAAAGCATATCGCCTCAGCAAATGGGTGTAGATATTATTTTAAATGCTGTAGCCGAATTTCGCTTTTTGTGTAAATATTACAGAATATTCTCTGTTGAATATAATAAAAGCTCGCGATCGCCGATTCGCATTTCTGGTATTTTTAAGAAATGTAAAATAATAGAAATATTCTTAAACCTAGATTAATAACTATTAAATCAGCAGATTAATACTGAAATTTGCATAGTAACTCTTAACCGTGCCTTACTAATTTATTAAAAAATAATTTTTATTGTCTTGATTAGTGCTGTTTTTCCCCAAATATTCTCAATGAACTTATCAAGACGTAATTTCTTTAAACTCGCTGGTGCGAGTGCTATTGGCGTGACTATGGTTTCTCCTCTAGAAGCATTCTATGCCAGAGTAGCTAGCGGTCACATACCCAAAGGTAGGGGTTTTGGTACATTGGAACCAAAGTTTCCTGAAAACGTATCTGAACTCAAAGACTTAGTAATTGATGGTATCAATTTAAGTTCACAACCTTTATTGAAACTACCCCCTGGATTTAAATACCGTGCGCTCTCAATTAGAACCCAAAAAATGAGCGATGGTTTTGCTGTACCAGCAGGTCATGATGGTATGGCAGCGTTTCCCGGAAAAGGCAAGACTACAATTCTAGTCCGCAATCATGAGTTAGGTACTAGTTCTCCAAATCCAGTTTCTGGCTCAATAAAATACTCAACCGAAGCACAAGGTGGAACAACGACAATTGTTATTGGGCGTAACGGCGAAGTAATCAAACAGTTTGGTTCTTTAGCAGGAACAATTCGTAACTGTGCTGGAGGCCCCACACCTTGGGATAGCTGGATTAGCTGTGAAGAAACTTTCTCTACTACTGTTGGTGGTACAAAAAAACACGGTTACAATTTTGAAGTAGTTGCTAATGCTAACAGTGGTTTAGTAACCCCAGTTCCCTTGATAGATATGGGACGCTTTAGCCATGAAGCTGTGGCTGTAGACCCAAAAACTCATTATATTTACGAAACTGAAGACCGAAGTGATAGCTGCTTTTATCGATTTGTACCTAAAGTCAAACCGAAAAAGCCTGGTGACTTAGCACGGGGTGGGACTCTGTACGCTTTGAAAATCAAAGCTTATCCCAACGGCGTAGATACAAGTAATATTAATACTCAGCTAATTCCCGTTGGCAAAGAACTGCCAGTAGAGTGGGTAAAAATTGACGATCCAGATCCCATTGAAGAAAGCAAAGCTAAAGGTTTGGGAGTGCGCTACGAAGCCCAGCGTAAAGGAGCAGCAATTTTCTTTAGAGGTGAAGGCGCTTGGTATGGTAAAGGACTAATTTACTTCATTTCTACTCAAGGTGGCCCCAAAGCTGTTGATTCTAGGGATCGCGGTAACGGTCAAGTTTGGGCATACAATCCTCGTAAAGAAACACTGACTTTGCTGATTGAAGCATCTCCAACCGGGGATGTGCTAGATGAGCCAGATAATATTACAGTTTCTCCCTTTGGCGATCTGTTCTTATGTGAAGATGGTGGCGGAGACAGCCAATATGTTGTGGGTGTAAACGAAGACGGCGAAATTTATCAGTTTGCCTTCAATAACTTAAATGATAGTGAATTTGCCGGTGCTTGCTTCTCACCCGATGGTAGAACTTTGTTTGTGAATATTCAAACTCCGGGAATTACCTATGCAATTTCTGGCCCTTGGAAGAAAAGACGCGCCTGGGATTTCTAAGGGGCTAGGGCGTGTTTGCCAACTACTCCTTTAGGAGTCGTGTAAAAATAAGTTGAACAATTTAATATTTGTAGTGCGGGCAGCGTTCGACTGAGCGCTCACGCCGAAGTCTTGCCCGCGCGAGCAAGATGCTCGCACTACTTATTTTTACTTGATGCCTTAGCCTTCTAAATTTCTTGATACCCCTAAATCCACGCCACTTGCTACCAACGGGGGAACCACCAAGGGCGCAGGGCTGCCCCTTAAAAAGGGGGACTTTGATCCCCCCTACCGCCCTTACAAAAGGGGGGTAGGGGGGATCAATAAGTTTGAAGATACAGCCAATAAATTTTCAAACAACCTCTAAAGCCCCCAGGAGGGGGTTGGGGGATCTGAGTGCGTAAGTTCTGTTAGCTTGAAACCACGAGATTTATTGATACATTCAGCATTGCCATCAGGCAACCGAGAATTTAAGGTTTACTTTATAAATCATCTCAATAGGGGTAAATTGATTTACCCTGAAAGAAACTGCAAATTCTGAATGTTATGTCTGATACTCAAAATCCGACAGTCTTGAATGGCTTTCGCCAAGCTGCACAAGCAGGCGAATTTTTAATTACTGCCGAGGTAGCACCACCTAAAGGCGGAAATCCAAAACACATGCTTGATATGGCGGCGACTCTTAAGGGGAGGGTTCATGCTGTCAATGTTACCGATGGTAGCCGAGCAGTATTGCGGATGTCTTCGTTGGTAGCTTCGGCAATTTTATTACAACATGGAATTGAACCGATTTGTCAGATGGCTTGCCGCGATCGCAATCGCATTGGTTTACAAGCAGACCTCATGGGTGCCCATGCTTTAGGTATCCATAATATCTTAGCTTTAACAGGTGACCCAGTAAAAGCTGGCGATCACCCAGATGCTAAAGGCGTCTTTGATTTAGAAGCTATTCGTCTGCTGCAACTCATTCGCAAACTTAATCAAGGTATTGATGCTAACGAACAACCTTTAACTGATGGCGCACTCGATTTATTCGTCGGTGCAGCAGTTGACCCCCAATGTGCGAGTTGGTCAGGTTTACAAAGCCGCTTTGAACGCAAATTACAAGCAGGAGCGCAATTTTTTCAAAGTCAATTAATTACAGACTTTGATAGGTTAGAAAAGTTTATGTACAGCGTAGCTGCAGGCTGTAATAAACCAATTTTAGCCGGAATTTTTCTGTTAAAATCTGCAAAAAATGCCCAATTTATTAATAAGTGCGTTCCTGGGGTAAATATTCCCCAACACATTATTGATAGGTTAGCTAAAGCCAAACACCCGCTAGAAGAAGGTGTAAAAATTGCCGCCGAACAAGTACAAATTGCACAGCAATTGTGTCAAGGCGTACACATGATGGCGGTGAAGCGAGAAGACTTGATTCCGCAAATTTTAGATTTAGCGGGAGTTAAGCCAGTTAATTTGGTGATAGACAAGTAACGATAATAAACAATAAGAGATATTGTTTTATTAAAGCAGCTGTTAAAATACAGCTGCTTTCCTATTTATAGTTGCTGTGTGCTGAGTGCGCAATCAGTATATTTTGATTCTAACTACAAAAGCCATATTATAGTACTATAAAACTAAGATATCTAAGGAATATACAATTTCTATCAAGAGCAACCAAGTAACCATATATAAGTAAGTAAATTTTTATCAACGAAAGGAGTATGATTGTGAATAATTTGAACCTTGATTTTTTTGAAAAAGATATAGAAATAGAAGATGAAGAAATTGAATCAGAAGAAGAGATAATTTCTACGCCATTTGATCCGAGCCAAATTAGAGTTGATACTCGACCAATGACTATTGACTTAGTGTTAAAAAGGATTAAATTTGATGAAATTGACTTAGCTCCTGAATTTCAACGTCATGCTGATATTTGGACACCTGCTGCTAAAAGCAGACTTATTGAATCAATTTTAATTCGTATCCCATTACCTGCATTCTACATGGATGCTACTAATGAAGATAAATGGTTAGTTATCGATGGGCTACAAAGACTGAGTGCTCTAAAAAAGTTTGCTATTGACAAAGAACTTAGGTTAAATCAACTAGAGTTCCTAATTCATCTAGAAGGCAAAAATTATGACGAATTACCACGTAATTATCAGCGTCGTATAGATGAAACTATACTTACACTTTATTTAATTGAAAAAGGAACACCACCCGAAGTTAAATATAATATTTTCAGACGAATTAACACAGGCGGGGAACCTCTATCACCGCAAGAATTACGTCATGCTTTAAATCCAGGTAAAGCCACAAAATTTTTGACCAATCTTGCAAATTCTAAAGAATTTATAAAAGTTACAAATATTAGTAAAAAACGACAACAACGGATGGATGATCATGAATTTATCCTTGGTTTTATTGCTTTTTCATTAATGCCATATCAAGATTATCCTATTCAAAAAGGCAGGGACTATTTTTTGAATGAAGCCATGATCAAAATCAACCAAATGATTGATGAACAACTAGACAAACTTGAGCAAAAGTTTAAATTTACTATGGAATTAGCTTATTCAATATTTGGAAAATATGCTTTTAGAAAGATTTTAAAAAATACTAAAAAAATGCAACCCCTCAATAAATCTTTGTTTGAAGCTTGGTCTGTTGTTTTAAGTAACCTAAATGAACAAGAAGCAGATTTAATAAAACAAAGAAAAAATAAAGTAGTAAATACATTTATAGAATATATTGACAAAGATGATGAATTTGTAAAATCTATATCTCAAGCTGCTGATAAAGTTAATTATAGATTTAATACTATTAAACAAATTGTTCAAAAAGCACTATCATGATTAATTCATTAAAATTAAAAAACTTCAAAGCCTTTGAAGATCAGTTGCTTGACTTAAAGAATTTAACCTTACTTTCTGGTCTTAACAGTACAGGTAAGTCTTCTACTTTACAAGCATTGCTCCTACTGCGTCAATCTTACCTACAGGACTTATTACCAGATAAAGGTTTAGCTCTTAATGGTGAATTCGTTTCAATTGGTACGGCGCAGGATGCGTTGTTTGAGGGAGCAAAAGATGACTCAATTGGTTTTGAATTGATGTGGACAAATGGAACACATGGTATTTGGCTTTTCAACTATAATCAAGAAGCAGATGTGCTAGCGCTTGCTTCTGAACTTACTTCCTCTAATATATATCAATTAAGTCTTTTTAACGATAAATTTCACTACCTGCAAGCAGAAAGAATTGGGACCCGAACATACTTTGAGATATCGGATTTTCAAGTGCGACAACATAAACAACTGGGGACTAAAGGAGAATATACTGCACACTTCCTCTCAATTTATAGAGATCAAGATATTCCTAATGCTAATCTTAGTCATCCCAGTGCAACTTCCCTAAATTTAAGAGATCAAGTGGAAGCATGGCTAGGAGAAATTAGTCCAGGTACACGCCTAGAAATCAAATCTAATTCAGATATGGATTTGGTAAGCTTTCAATATACCTACGGACTCAGTAATCCTTACCGCGCCACTAATGTTGGTTTTGGCATTACCTACACTTTGCCAATTATAGTGGCAGTACTCGCATCAGAACCTGATACACTTATTCTAGTTGAAAATCCTGAGGCTCATCTTCATCCTAGAGGACAAGCAAAAATGGGTGAATTGTTAGCACTTGCTGCTAGTTGTGGTGTTCAAGTAGTTATAGAAACTCATAGCGACCACGTTTTAAATGGAATTCGTCTTGCTGTTCATGATGGCAAACTTGAACCAGAAGATGTTCAATTGCACTACTTCCAACGCCAAGAAAAACAAGGACAAGCTTACACAAAAGTAGTCTCACCTCACATTGATCGGGACGGTAGAATTGACCGATGGCCTGATGGTTTTTTTGATGAATGGGAAAAAAGCTTAGATGCTTTGTTAGAACCTGTGATGGGAGATTAGAGTGTGGAGCTTGATTTAATATTAAATGAGTTGTCTCTGAGAAATCTAGCGCCAAATGAGCAAATAGCGCAACAATGGATGTCTGAGTTAATTAGAACAATTAAAACCTTTACAGCACAAGGTGTTAAGGTAAGTCTTCGCTCTAAAGAACATTTCCATACAATTATGCTGGCTCCTAATTATCCTTTACGTCGTTGGTTAAATGAGGCAGATCAATTAGAGCGAGGCTTTATCAAGGCTCTTGCTATTAAAGCGCCTTTATCACTAGATTTATCAAATTCAGCTATTCAAGATATTGAAAATAATTCTGGATTATGTGAATTCTATTATCAGGGAGAAATAGCAATTGGGCTTGGTATTGCTCATTTGCTTGATGCAATAGCCGTAAGTTTTCTATCTGATGAATGCTGGAATTTAAGCCGCTTAGAAATCGAGGCTATGCAAATTAATGAAGATGAAGACATAGTAAAAGAAACTTTAGAAATTTTTCATGCAAGCTGCGATCACCATGTACATGAACACGCAGAATGGATAAAAAACCGCATTCGTACCGGAGTATTGGATGGCGATGATCTTTGGGATAAAAGAGCAGAATTGTTTCCTAACTTAGCATTCTGTAATAATGTAGGTAACCAGTTAACAAATATCCGTACTAGACAATTAGAATTACAATCTGTTGTTAAAACATTGTTTGAGCTTCAAAACTGTTGCAAAAACTGGAAGACTGGAGCATTCAATGTAGAAGGTTATGCTCTTGATGAATCTGGAGAAAGTGAAGCAACATTGAATAAATATGGCAAACAAAGAACTTTTATTTGTCCAGATGGCAAAGAACGTTTATTTGAAAGACATATTAAATTAAGATTTTGCAACTGGCGAATTCACTTTTTGCCAATTAAACCAGGAACAATCATTATTGGCTATGTTGGTCGCCATCTTCCTACCATCAAGTATAAAACTTAGCCTAACTAAGCGATCGCTCTTTTCTTCGCCCAATTGCTAAACTAAAAAACAACCCTTACCCTTGCAAAGGTAGTATTATGACCACAGGAGAGGGTTTTCAGCTTCGCAATGGCTATTGCGGACAAATACAATAGCCGCTTCGGATACTACAATAGCCACTTCGGATACTACAATAGCCACTTCGGATACTACAATAGCCGCTTCGGATACTACAATAGCCACTTCGGATACTACAATAGCCACTTCGGATACTACAATAGCCGCTTCGGATACTACAATAGCCGCTTCGGATACTACAATAGCCGCTTCGGACAAGACAATAGCCACTTCGGACAAGACAATAGCCACTTCGGACAAGACAATAGCCACTTCGGACAAGACAATAGCCACTTCGGACAAGACAATAGCCACTTCGGCGATCGCAATAACTAACACCTAAGTAGCCCGAAGCCACGCTTTCCCACAGTGACAGTTTATGGGGTTGCTGATTATCGCGACAGGAAGATGCGATACCTTTCCTGCGGAACGCTACGCGAACGGTGGGCTTCGCCAACGCGTCAACAAGTTAATACAACGAGTTAATAATGTAATTAAGCTGTCAGCGTTGACTGTTGACTGTTGACCGTTGACTATTGACCTAATTACATTAAATGTCACAAAATCCCTTCTATGTTGGTGGCCCGGTACCTCCAGATTACTTTTTCGGGCGTAATTCTGAAGTAAGAACCGCTTTCGATCAAATTTCTCGCCGCGCTCACCTGGCTATATATGGTAGTCCTGGTATGGGTAAGTCTTCGCTGTTGAGATACTTAGCTTCACCTGTAGTTTGGCAAGCGCGGGGACGAGATGCAACTAAAGCATTCATCATTTCTATGAACTGTGGGGGGATAAGTCCTTTTACTCCCTCTGGTTTCTGGCGCGAAATCCTCAGTTTGTTGCAAGATGAAGCTGAAGGTGACGAAGCACTGCAAACTGAGATTAAGCAGCTATTGCAGGAAGATAAGGTAGAAAAAGGCGATTTGCGGCGGATGCTGCGGAAAATTGGGCAGCGTGAAAAGTTCCTGTTACTGTTATTAGATGATTATGATGCAGCCCTTCACCCTAATGACCAATACACGGAAACACAAATGCTCACCTTCTTGAGCGAGTTCCGCGATTTAGCAGTTCACAGCAATGAAGGCAAATATCTCTCAACTATTGTTACCACCTTTCGCCGCTTGAATGAACTAGGGCCGACCATTACCCCTGGTGGTTCACCTTGGTATAACCATTATCTTTTCCGCCTCCTGAGACCATTACCCCCCAATGAAGTCAATGCTAGGCTGAACATACCCATTCCTAGTAACTTGAGAGCAGGGGTTTTAGATATCATAGATGGACATCCAGCGCTACTGCAAAATGCTGGTTATCTACTCTATGACAGTATCCAAGCTGGACAAACTCCTAATCTGCAAACTTTTACCAGAGATTTTGAAAGCGCTACCGAGCAATATTTCCGCGATACCTGGAGATTTTCTACAGAAGAAGAACAGATTTTGTTAATGTTAATTGCACTGGTAAGACTGCAAGGGCGTTTAAATAGAAATACGCGCTATGCTTTAGGGGATATTGATTTAGTTTTTAGCCAAAGAAGCCGAGAATTAATTGATTTGGAGGAAAGAGGTGTAATTCTGCGGACATTTGAAGAAGGTAAAAGCGTTTACGTTTTTAATTCATCGATGATGGAATGGTGGGTGATTCAAGAAATTTACCATACCAATGAAGCGCAACTAGAAGGAAGAGAGAAAGTATTTCTCAATTTGATGAGCCGAGAACAAGCGAATACAGTTAAAAAAGCGATCGCTTGGGTATGGCAACATCAAGATATAGTCCAGTCTTTAGTATGGATTGTGCGTAAACTGGGGGGTGACCCTACTTGAGAAGTAATTGTCACCTGCTTTATGCTTAAGTTACAGACTGATCTACTTCCTCTGGGGAGGGTTTGGCGAGAATGGTGTCTGCAAGCGATTGGGAAGATAATCCTTACATTATTGGTCGCCCAATTTACGAACCAGAGTTATTTTTTGGCCGTGAAGATTTATTTAATTTTATCCAAGATAATCTGAATCAACAGGCACAAGTAATTTTACTGCACGGTCAGCGCCGAATTGGTAAATCATCGATATTGTCACAAATTCCTAACTTTATCACTCTCGAAGAATTTTTATTTGTACCTTTATCTTTAGAGGGTAAAAGTCAAAAATCTCTGAGTGAAGTTTTGCATGAGTTAGGTAGAGATATTATTGATTTTCTGGAATTATCTCCAAGTCAAGTTTTACTACCAAAAAAAAGCGATTTGGCTGAAGATGCACAAATATTTTTCAACGACTTCTTACCGCAAATTTATCAACAAATAGCAGGTAAGAATTTAGTTCTATTACTGGATGAATTTGATGTTTTAGGTGACTCTGAAGAAAATTCAGCAATTTCTCATTTCTTCCCTTGTCTTCAGTCAATTGTTTATTGGCACAAAGAACTTTATATTATTCCCGTAGTGGGGCGACAATTAGATGATATGCCTAATTTACTCAGTTTATTTAGGCAAGCCCCCCATAGAGAAATTGGTCTTTTAGATAGACACAGTGCAGAAAGATTAATTATCAAACCTGCTGAGGGTATTCTGACATATCAAGCTGATGCAATTGACAGAATTTTACAATTATCAGCAGGACATCCTTATTTTACACAAGTTATCTGCTTTGCCCTATTTTCTCAAGCAAGAGATGAGCAACGCTGGCTAGTAAATCGCCAAGATGTAGATAATATTATTGAATCAGCGATTGAAATTGGCGAAGCTGGTTTAGCATGGTTCCGCGATGGTTTACCCATTGCAGAAAGAGTGGTGTTTTCCGCCGCAGCACAAGTGCAACAGCAAACAAATTCTGTAGTTAAAGGCGAACCTTTAACGCATTTAGTACAGTGTGGTGTGGTGTTAACTGAACCATTTCATACAGCAGAGGAACGCTTGCTAGAATGGGGATTTTTTAAGCAATTAAGAACCTCTGGATTACCAGAGTTATATTATTTGAATAATTACAAAGTTACCGTTGAATTAGTGCGGCGTTGGCTGATTAAGCGGTATCCATTGCGCAGAGAAATTTGGGAATTAGCTAAACTCGATTCCCAAAGCGATCGCATTTATCAACAAGCAACAAAATTATATCAAAATAATCATATTGAAAATGCACGGCAGTTGTACGAACAAGTATTGCAAATTAACCCCAATCACTTTGATGCACTATTTCGACTAGCGGAAGTATGCATAGATGTGAAAGATTTTGACGCAGCTGTAGAACTTTATGCGAGAGCTTATAAAGTCGATCCAATCCGTAATAAAGAAGGATTTGTCCAAGCTTTGCTGAGTTATGGACAAGAATTAATGGAGCAAGATAGATTTGAAGCGGCTAAAGAACAATTCCGTCAAGCGTTAATTCTTCAGCCTGATAATATAGTAATTCAAGCAGCGTTAATTGCAGCGCAAGAAGAAACCAAAATTTCTCGCAGTGGTGAGAGATTTGTGATTACTAATGGCAAATATGTAGAAAAGGTAAGTGATGCCATAATTATTAGTCATCCAATTAATATTGGCGAGCAAAGTATTCACATTAATCAAGGTATTGATTTAGGTGAAGTGACAGTTACCGATGCTACTTATTTAGTGAGTAATAGTATTGCCCAATTGCAAACTCTAGATGCACCAGAGGCCATTAGATTAGCAAATTTACTGCAACAATTGCAAACAGAAATTGTCACAAATAGAGAGTTAGAACCGGAAGATAAAGCAGAGGCTTTAGAGCAGGTAATTGCTTTAGCTGAAGCGGGGAAATATCCAGAGGAAGGAAGAATGCGACGGATAGCTAGAACTTCGCTGAAGATTTTGATAGGTACGCTTGCAGGTTTACCAAGTTCGGCGACTTTGGTAAGAACTGCTAATCAATTATTACCTGCGATATCTAAGTTATTAAATTTGAATTTGTAGTATTATTAAGATTTTTTTCACGCAGAGACGCAGAGACGCAGAGGAGAAGGGAGGAGTTTTTGGCGTTTTTTTTGATAAATTTATTAGGGTTTACACACACTCTAGGACTTCTTGGCGTTCTTGGCGTCTTCTCTGCGAGACGCTGCGCGTTCACGTAGTGTCTCGTAGAGAAGGCGGTTCCATAAATTAAGGATTTGGGCAATTTTTCCGTAAGTCCTGTTTATAACTGTACATTACAGTATATATCTGGTGATGATCTCTCACCGGATCTAGCTGCTGAATCACATCGAGATATTTGTAGCGATTAAAAATCAAATTCTCATACCACATTTATCCTGTAGGGGCGGGGGTTTCCCGCCCTTTTTTATTTATTAACATCCAACAAGCGAGAAGTTTGGAACCGTTCCATCCACTTTTCTAAATATACTTGATTGGCTTTTTGTTCCGATGGCTCCTCACTATCTAAAGGATAAGGCATCAATCCTAAAATTGCGGCTGTAGTTACACAAAACATCGACTTTTGGAAAGTTATACATATTTGCACTCGCAAATCATCTTCACCGCGAGGACTGTGGCGATACAATTCATGCAAATATTCTGGTAAATAGTGCCGCATATCTTGCATTAATAAAGTAGGCGGAATCCCAGCGCTACCAATTGGTAACGGATCGGCATATAATGCACCATATTGAAAGCGTGCTTGATCTGGAGGAATTTGATATGCTTGGGCGTTGTATGTGACTGTTCCAGAGAAAGGTGTTCCCCGGAAGAAAACAGCTTCAACATAAGGAATAGCGGTGTCTGCTAAGAAGGTTAAACCTTCTTTTTTCGGCAGCAATTCGTAAACTTTACCATCAATTTTGACGGCATAAGTAATTGGTCTAGTTGCATCTGCCACTAAGCCTGCTTTAATATGTTCTACAACTTGGGGAATTGTCTTAATTTCACCTCGGTCATAACGGTCTGATAGATTTAAGAAGATATCAGCCATGACGCGCCAAAATTGCCCCAAACCACTGTAGTATGCAGAAACTCGCAACTGTTCAATTAAAAAGTCAGGAAACAGTTGATTGATTCCTAAAACGAAGGGATTATTTTTAAATTTAGCCGTAATTACAGCTTGGGCTGTTTGTTGAAATTCCTTGGTATCCAAATATTTATCTAGTCCACCGCCACCATGCCACATCATGGACTTCATACAATATTCAGCATACTCAAAATTAATGCGATCGTGCCACCAATGCCGGAATAATTTCTGCCAAGAAAATTCGCCATTAAAGTATTTAAAGAAGGGAAAAAATACAAGAAATTGATGATCGGCAATATATATTAGATTTTTGGAGTATTCATCTAAAACCACGCCATAACTTTTGAGAATTCCAACTACTTCTAAAACATTCTCTGGACTATCAGCAAGTAGTGCTTCTCCTGTTTGTAGGCGCTTTATATATTCAGCTAGGGGGTTGTTATAGGGTTTGTTTTGAATAGTTACCATGATGATTGCTCCAAAAAAGTAAAACTGTTATTTAGTCATTAGCGATTTTTTATGAAAAATTGGCAATTAAAGATTTTTTATCAAGGTTTCATTATTTATTATTGACCAAATTGACGATTGAGTTTGTAGTGACAATAATGCAATACTACAAACCCAATCACTGTATTTTAATTTTTGTCTGCTCGATCCAAGGCTACTGTGGTTACAGAATTTTGTGGATTCACCATTGCAGTGATTGTTGGTTCACTCCAGCGCGCTAACCAAGCTGGTTGGATACCAAAAACCACAATTACCACAGCTAGAATTATCGATGGTAGGCGATCGCTCCAATACACCCGTGGTAAATTGATAACTTGGGCAGATAAGCGCCCAAAAAAGGCTTGATTGACGAGAATTAAGAAGTAAACTGCTGTTAAACCCGTGCCAGTCATACATAACAAGGTTTGCACCGGGTAAACTGGGAAACTACCGCGAAATATCACAAATTCGGAAATAAATCCAATCATTCCCGGTATTCCCGCACTAGCCATGACACCTAAGACCATTAGGCTACCAATTACCGGCATACCTCTTTCTGGATTTAGCAGTCCCCGGATGACATCTAGGTTGCGACTACCTGCTTTTTTATACACAACTCCTACGAGTAAAAACAGAAGCGCAGAAATCAAACCGTGGCTGACCATCTGCATCACAGTGCCTAAAGTGCTTAATTGAGTAGTAGCCGCCGCTCCTAAGAGGATATAGCCCATGTGTCCAATGGAACTATAAGCCACCATTTTTTTCATATCTTTTTGGGCGATCGCGCAAGATGCACCATACAGTACACTGACTACAGCCCAGCTTGCTAACCAGGGAGCTAAATAACTCCAAGCTTCTGGTAACAAGTTCATGCCAAAGCGCAATAAGCCATAAGTTCCCAATTTCAACAATACCCCAGCTAGTAGCACGGAAATTGGTGTAGAAGCTTCAACGTGAGCGTCTGGTAACCATGTATGAAAGGGAACGAGAGGAATCTTAATCCCAAAACCAACTAAAAGTCCGCCTAATAACAACAGTTGCGTTGTTAATGGTAGCGTCTTGGCATTCAAAGAAGCCAGAGAAAAGTTAGTAGCACCACTCAGCCAAACTAAACCGAGGAAACTTGCTAAAATCAAAATTCCCGAAATTGCTGTATAAATCAGGAATTTGGTAGCCGCATAACCCCGCTTTTCTCCACCCCAAATAGCAATCAACAGATACAGGGGTATGAGTTCAACTTCGTAAAACAGGAAAAATAGCAGTAAATCCTGAGCAAGAAACGCACCAGTTACCCCAGCACTTAACAGCAATATCAACGAGTAATACAATCGCGGACGTTGCAGAGATTCATCGCTGCTGTAGATGGCAATGCAAGTTAACAAGCCGTTTAACACTAGCAACGGCAAGGATAGACCATCTACACCCAGATTATAATTTAAACCTAAAGCATCTACCCAAGGTAGGAATTCTACAAACTGTTGATTAACTAGCCCTGGATTAAATTGAACTGCTAAAATTATCGACCACACAAAAGCGATAATCGCAGATAGCAACGCTAGCCCACGGGATACTTTACCATTCATCCCCGGCGGCCAAAAACCGATTATAGCCGCACCCAATAAGGGCACTAAAATCAACGCACTCAGCATACAAAGAACTACTTAAGGATATGGTGAAGGGAAAAAGGACAAGGGAGACAATTGTACAGACGCGATTCATCGCGTCTCTAATGACCATTGACTAAAAAGGTAACTTATCCAGTAGTCCTAATGACCAGCTAATGAAAAAACCCAGGATGCTGACGACGAAGAGAATGGTCAACATATAACCTTGGGATTGTCCAGAAATGCTATACTTTAAACCTTGTCCGCTCAGGATAGCAGCAAATCCCACCAAATTGACTACGCCATCGATTAAATAGCGATCGCTCCAAGCGGAAATTTTCGATAGTATGGCTACAGCACTGACTATGGTGACTTTATACACTTGGTCAATGTAAAAGTCGTAACCTAACAAGTCCTGGATAAATCTCCATGCCAAAATTCTCGACCTCGACCATGCTTTATCTAAATACATCGTCGCGCCGATAGCTACACCTACCAGGGTTGAAGAGATTAACATTCCCACTACATACCAATTCACACTTTCCCAATCTGGTAGTAAGTACCATTGCTGCAACATGACTGGTAGTAAAAGTGTGAGGATGGTTAAAGTTACCATCGGGAAAGCCATCTGCCAACCGACTTCTGGCGCGCGGCGGGTTTTTTGTTGCGGTTTATCCCAAAAGATATATCTAAATACCCTGGTTAAATTTAATGCGGTCAATCCATTGACGATGACTAAGACCCCAATCACCCAAGGGCTAATACTGACAAAGCCATCAGCCCAAGCTAGCATAGCCCAAAAGCTACCTAATGGTAATAAAGTTACCATCCCCGCCGAACCAACCACAAAGGCAGTGGTTGTAGCTGGCATCCGCGACCACAAACCGCCCATTTCTGTTAAATTTTGAGTGTGGGTGGTAGAAATAATCGAACCCGAACTCATAAATAATAGAGCTTTCGCGATCGCATGAGTTAACAGCAACATCAAGGCAACGCCACCTTGCTGTAACCCCATTGCCAAAAATACCAAGCCCATGTATGCACTGGTGGAATGGGATAGTGCCCGCTTAATATCAATTTGTGCTAAAGACACTAATGTCGCCCCAATTGCTGTCACCGTACCCATAATTACCAAGGCATTTAAAGCCACCGGGGAAAGGAACAGTAAAGGCTGCATTTTATACAGCACATAAGCCCCACCTGCTACCACCAATGAGTTCCGCAGTACAGAAGCTGGGTTTGGCCCTTCCATTGCTTCGTCTAACCACAAATGTAGGGGAAATTGGGCACATTTACCAGCCGGCCCGGCAATTAACGCTAATCCCAACAAAGCCGAAGTCACTGGATCTAAAGTAGCTGTTTGCGCCCATTCATATAAATCAGAAAAGTTTAAACTCCCTGCTAAACAAGAAAGGGTCACTACCCCCATTAGCAGTAACAAGTCTCCTACCCGTTTTGTCCAAAATGCATCTCGCGCGGCTGTCACTACTAACGGCTGGGCGTACCAAAATCCTACCAGCAAATATGTAGACAAAGTCAGGACTTCTAACAGCGCATAACTGAGAAATAATGAATCGCTAATGGCTAAACCACTCAGTGCGGCTTCAAAAAGTCCGAATAGCCCAAAAAACCGCGCCAAGGCCCAGTCTTTTTCCATGTAGCCTAGAGCATATATTTGGGCTAAAAAACTTAACCCGGTAATTAAAACTGTCGCCCCAACACTGACAGGGGAAATGTCTAAGGCAAAGGATAAATCTAAATCTGCGACTTGGAACCAGTGAAAAATTACAGTTTCTGGTTCTTTATCCCAGATATTTTGAAATATCAACAGACTATGGACAAATGCCACAATAGTTGTCAACAAATTGAGGTATGCTGCTGGTCTTGGCCCTGTTTGGCGAATAATTCCTATTGCCCAAGGCAAGGTCAAAATAGCACCTATTAAACCATAAAAAGGCACAAACCAACTCGTAATGTAGAGAAAATGATCCATTTAAATTTCCTTTGACGACTCAGTATGGAATGCCTCGTTTTAAAACAACTTTTCTGAAATATATTTTCTCTAATTAGCTTGACATGAGACAGGTAGTAAAATTGGAATCTAACAGAATAAAATTGTTTAATTCTGTAACTACAGTTTAGTTGTAGCCTGAGAATTCCTACTTATACATTGCCAATTTATAGGTAGTATTATAAAAACTTATATAACTTTTAGCCGATGCTTGGATAAACCAAGATAAATGGGGGAAAGACGGTTCAGATAAACCATCTAGACTCCCGTAGCCACTCTTGATTAGAAATTACAAACTTTATTAATCTAAGTTTGACAAATGTAATTAAAAAATTATAAAGCTGAATTGGCCGCTCTAGCAATCCGTGAAATTTCATTAACAAAATGACAGCATTAATTTTTGTTAAGTTTTCTTAAACGATTTTATTATAAACTATTATAGTGATTTATATTGCCAGGAACGCCAAGCTTTCCTATGCTTAATTTGGAAGTGTTTTCTTAGCTCAAGATGAGCTTCCCCGTCAAAAATTTCAAAGCACAGTACTGATCGGATTAATTTTGTAGGAGTTCTGCGATGCCAATTGCAGTTGGAATGATTGAGACTAAAGGCTTCCCCGCAGTAGTAGAAGCTGCTGATGCGATGGTGAAAGCCGCTCGTGTAACATTAGTAGGATATGAAAAAATTGGTAGCGCACGAGTCACAGTAATTGTGCGAGGGGATGTATCAGAAGTCCAAGCCTCAGTAGCAGCTGGGGTAGAAGCAGCCAGAAGAGTTAACGGTGGTGAGGTAGTATCAACCCACATCATTGCCCGGCCTCATGAAAACCTGGAATACGTCTTACCAATTCGGTATACAGAAGCTGTAGAACAGTTCCGCACGTAAAAAACCCATTACCACGATAGATAATTGATTAACGGGGTTGCCTTCTTGAGTGCTTGTGTTGTCCAGAGATAAAAACTGTCATTAAGGATTAAAACTAATGTCGATTGCAGTAGGAATGGTAGAAACGCTAGGCTTTCCCGCAGTAGTAGAAGCAGCAGACGCAATGGTAAAAGCAGCTCGCGTTACCTTAGTAGGCTATGAAAAAATCGGTAGCGGTCGAGTTACAGTCATCGTTCGGGGAGATGTATCCGAAGTTCAAGCCTCAGTAGCAGCTGGGGTGGAATCAGTAAAGCGCGTTAACGGCGGACAAGTTTTATCTACCCACATCATTGCCCGTCCTCACGAAAACTTAGAATATGTCCTGCCAATTCGTTATACAGAAGATGTAGAACAATTCCGGGAAAATGTAAACGCCATTCGTCCTTTCGGCAGAAGACCATAACTTGTAATGCAAATTGCTAAAGTTCGTGGAACAGTAGTTAGCACGCAAAAAGAGCCAAGTCTTCGCGGTGTGAAACTACTGTTGTTGCAATTGGTAGATGAAGAAGGGAACCTCCTGCCAAAGTACGAAGTAGCAGCAGATATTGTCGGCGCAGGAGTAGATGAGTGGGTACTTTTCAGTCGTGGTAGTGCGGCTCGTCAAGTTCCTGGCAACGAACATCGGCCGTTAGATGCTGCGGTAGTGGCGATAATTGATACTATTCATGTTGAAGATCGTCTCATTTACAGCAAAAAAGACCAATATAGATAGTCATTGGTCATTAGTCATTGGTCATTAGTCATTGGTCATTAGTCACTGGTCATTAGTCAACAAACAAATGACATACAACAAAAGACAAATGGCAACTGACAACTGACAACTGACAATTGACAACTGACAACTGACAATTGACAAATTTAGGAGGAATCTCGCGATGGCAGTCAGCAGCACGGTGGCACCCCCAACCCCGTGGTCGAGGAACTTAGCTGAGCCAACAATCCATGACAGCTCATTTGTACATTCGTTTTCCAAAGTGATTGGAGACGTGCGCATAGGTGCAAATGTCATCGTTGCTCCGGGGACTTCGATTAGAGCGGATGAAGGTACACCTTTTTTCATTGGTGAAAATACTAATATTCAAGATGGTGTCGTAATTCATGGGTTGGAGCAAGGCCGAGTAATTGGTGATGACCAAGAAGAATACTCGGTCTGGATTGGAAAAAATGCTTCCATTACCCATATGGCCTTAATTCACGGGCCAGCTTATGTTGGGGATAATTCCTTTATTGGCTTTCGCTCTACAGTATTTAATGCCAGGGTGGGTGCGGGTTGCATCGTCATGATGCACGCTTTAATTCAAGATGTGGAAATTCCCCCTGGTAAATACGTACCTTCAGGAGCGATTATTACCAATCAGCAACAAGCCGATCGCTTACCTGATGTGCAAGCGCGAGATCAGGAATTTACCCATCACGTAGTGGGCATTAATCAAGCACTACGGGCTGGCTATCTGTGTGTGGCGGATAGTAAATGTATTGCGCCCATTCGGGACGAATTAAAAAAATCTTCTACAAGAAATGGCATTACTGTATTAGAGCTGGAAAGGAGTAGTGAAGTGGCAAGCGGAAGTTTGAGTGCAGAAACAATAGAGCAATTACGCTATTTGTTACAGCAAGGGTATAGGATTGGCACGGAACATGTAGATCAAAGAAGATTCCGCACAGGTTCTTGGACTAGTTGTCAGCCGATTGATGCGAGATCTTTGGGAGAAGCGATCGCGGCTTTAGAAACTTGTCTAGCAGATCACGCAGGCGAGTATGTACGCTTATTCGGTATCGACAACGGTAAACGCCGCATATTAGAAACTATAATTCAGCGTCCCGATGGTACTGTTGCCGCACCAGCTACCTTTAAAGCTCCTGCTGCTCAATCTAACGGTAGCTACAAAGCTAGTACTAATGGTCATGGCGCTAGCAATGGAAGCATCAGTGCCGAAACCGTAGAACAAATTAGCCAACTTTTGGCAGGCGGTTACAAAATCGGTACAGAACACGTAGACGAGCGCCGCTTCCGCACTGGTTCTTGGCAAAGCTGTCAGCCAATTAACTCTATCTCCACCAATGAAGTTATTGCAGCTCTAGAAGATTGTATCAGCAGCCATCAAGGCGAATATGTCCGCTTGATTGGTATCGATCCGAAAGCTAAACGTCGGGTATTAGAAACCATTATCCAACGTCCCAATGGCCCTGCCCAGCCAGCAGCTAGCAGTCCCAAATCCTCCTATAGCGGTGGTTCAACAGCGACAGCTACAGCACCTGCAACTAGCACCCGCTTAAGTGGGGAAGTAGTAGAGCAGTTGCGGCAATTGCTAGCATCTGGGAATAAAATCAGCATTGAACATGTAGACCAAAGACGCTTCCGCACTGGTTCCTGGACAAGTACAGGCACAATTCAAGCTCATTCTGAGAGAGAAGCGATCGCGGCCATAGAAGCGAACCTGGCAGAATACGCCGGTGAATATGTGCGTCTCATTGGTATCGATCCCAAAGCTAAACGTCGGGTACTAGAGACTATTATTCAACGCCCATAGATAGTATGGAAGTAGAAAGTATAAAGGATGAAGTATAAAATGTGATTTTTCATCCAAGCCTGCGGCAAGCCACATTTTCATTGTCTGCATCCTTTATATCTTCCTCAATTTCTCATTTTTCCGGCTTCCGAGGTGACAATTTCCATGTCTGTGCCGCCACTGCGCCTCAGCAATAACTTTGACTCTTATATTAGTGGCGAGGTGACTATTCATCCTAGTGCAGTACTCGCACCAGGGGTGATACTCCAAGCGGCTGCAAACAGCAAAATCATCATTGGCCCAGGAGTCTGTATTGGTATGGGTTCGATTCTGCAAATTCATGAAGGAACCCTAGAAATAGAAGCAGGAGTAAACTTGGGAGCCGGTTTTCTCATGGTTGGTCAAGGTACAATCGGTACAAATGCTTGTATTGGTTCCGCTACCACAGTGTTTCACTGTTCAGTTGCACCGGGACAAGTAATTCCCCCTGGTTCAATTTTGGGAGACTCTAGCCGACAAATTGAAGCGAAAAAACCGGAACCAGCAGCAATTAATGCTTCTACCAATACCCAGACGATAAAAGAACAAAGGACTTTGATTGGCAGGCAAAGAGACAAGAGTAAAAGTAGTAATGGGGAAAAAACTACTTCCTCTACTACGATCTCTGGGGGATTTTTCCTAGAATTACAACATCAATCTAGTTCAGAATCTCAGCCTGCGACTCCAGAGGTAAATGAATCTCCGGCTGTAGAAGAAAACCCGGCTTTGGGTGCTTCTAATTTAGAACCTGCTGCAGTAGAATCTCCAGAATCTAATGAACCTGCTACTAGCGAATCACCCAACAGTTTTGGCACACAAATTTATGGTACAGGTAGCATTCAAAGGTTATTAGTGACATTATTTCCCCATAGACAATCTCTAAATGAACCCATCTCTGACGATCGGTCTGAATAAGTGTTAATTGTAAGATGTCATCTGATGTATGAAGGATGAAGGATGAAATTCTAGCTAATTTAAGAATTTAATATTCATTATGCTTTCATCCTTGAACCTTTATTCTTTCTGTGAGTATCCGGAGACTTCACATGGAAACATCTAATCAAAGAGCTATTAGCACTGTTCAAGCTGCACGTCGGCGAGATAACCTCAAAGACACCGCTTTGGGTATGGTATCTACCCTGAGTTTTCCCGCAATTGTAGGAACTGCGGATATGATGCTAAAATCCGCAGGGGTACATTTAGTTGGCTATGAAAAAATTGGTGGCGGTCATTGTACAGCCATTATTCGCGGTGGTATAGCTGATGTGCGTTTGGCTGTAGAAGCTGGCGTGCAAACTGCGGAACAATTTGGTCAATTGGTATCTAGCTTAGTTATTCCCCGTCCTTACCCTAATTTAGATATAGTGCTGCCAATTACCACTACTCTCAGTAAAATTATGGAGGACGGCAGTTATAGCCGTTTGAGTAACCAAGCCGTTGGTTTGGTGGAAACGCGGGGATTTCCGGCGATGGTAGGAGCCTGCGATGCCATGCTGAAATCAGCTGATGTGCATTTGGCAGCTTATGAAAAAATTGGTGCGGGGTTGTGTACAGCCATTATTCGTGGTTCTGTAGCTAATGTTGCCGTTGCCGTAGAAGCGGGAATGTATGAGGCAGAAAGAATTGGAGAGTTGAACGCTGTAATGGTGATTCCTCGACCATTGGATGAATTAGAACAGACTCTACCACTGGCAAGTTGCTGGATAGAAAAACGTCAACCAATCAACATCCCTGTGAATATTCGAGAGCAAGTTGCGGAACTTGAAACGCTTGAGTTACCAGATTTAGCACAGTTACCCGTCAAGGTTTTGGAAGAATGATGAATGGTGAATGATGAATTAGGAATGATGGATCGTAGGCAATCCGCATTCAGGATTCAATATTCAGCATTCATCTGGAGCTGGAAGGCATCTTACGCTTTGCTTTGTTGTTTTGATAATAACTGTTCCCCCCTATAAGGAAAAGATCTAAGTCGTAATAGGGTTCATAGAGTAATATCTATACTTATGAATCAGAACTTTTGTATGATCAATGCTATCGCGAATGCAAGTGTTCAGTGATACTAGATTTATGTCTAAAGTATCGCTCTTAGAGGAGAATCACCCTTGAACCAAGCGACGCTACACCAGTTGAAGGTGTTCGAGGCGGCAGCACGTCACGGTAGCTTTACTCGTGCTGCTGAGGAATTGTTCCTCACTCAGCCTACCGTTTCCATGCAGATCAAGCAATTAACAAAATCGGTCGGTTTGCCTTTATTTGAGCAGGTTGGTAAGCGCCTATATTTAACAGAAGCAGGACGCGAGTTGTTTGCTACTTGTCGGCAAATTTTTGAAACCATAGCCCAATTTGAAATGAAAGTAGCCGATTTGAAAGGGCTAAAACAGGGTCAATTAAAATTAGCCGTAATTACAACCGCAAAATATTTTGTGCCGCGTTTATTGGGGCCATTTTGTCAACTTTATCCAGGCATAGATATTTCCCTGCAAGTCACAAACCACGAACGGATTTTAGAAAGAATGGTGAATAACCTGGACGACTTGTATATTATGAGCCAAGTCCCAGAAAATATTGATGTGAATTGTCAGCCATTTTTAGATAATCCTCTGGTTGTATTTGCACCAGTGAATCATCCACTGGCGAAGGAGACAAATATTCCTATCCAGCGTCTGGCGCAAGAACCTTTTATTATGCGAGAACCAGGTTCAGGTACTCGTCGGGCCGTTCAAAGTTTGTTTGACGAACATGAAATAGCAGTAAATGTAAAATTGGAATTGGGGAGTAATGAGGCAATTAAACAAGCGATCGCAGGCGGTTTAGGAATTTCTGTATTATCTCGTCATACTTTAATTGCGGAATCTTCTGAATTAAGTATTTTGGATGTACAGCACTTTCCGATTAAGCGTACTTGGTACATGGTTTACCCTTCTGGTAAGCAATTATCAATTGTCGCTCGTACCTATTATGATTACTTGATTAATGCAGCCAAGAACTTTATCGAGCAAAATACGTCTTTTTCTTGGGGTACTTTTGAGCAATTCCAGAATGAAAAGGAGTTAGAGGCTAGGGGTTAGGGGTTAGGGGCTAGGGGAACAAAGAATTTTAGATTTTAGATTTGCGATAGCGCAGCGTAAAGCCTCCGGCATAGCTTCGCTTAGAGCGAGTCCGCGAGCGTCTTTTGGATTCTAATTTAAATCTAAAATCCAAAATCCAAAATTGTTTCAATGCCCCATGCCCAATGCCCAATGCCCAATATTACCCATGACAACTGACAATTCACAAACAAGTTCTTTACGCAAAACTGTAGACAGCCAGATTGTTGCTGTGACAGTATACAGCGATCGCGCCCTAGTCACAAGACAGGCTAGGGTTTCTTTGACAGGAGAAGAAAAAGAATTAGTCCTGACTTCCCTACCAGTAACTCTAGAAACTGATTCTGTGAGGGTTAGCGGTAAAGGTACAGTAGGGGTGAGGTTGTTAGGCGTGAGCAGCGATCGCATTTACACGGCTGAACCAGTTGTAGACAGGGTAAACCAACTCACAAGACAAATTCAGCAGTTAGAAGCCGAAAAACGCCACCTACAAGCGCAAATCGATGCCTTAGCTTTGCAGTCTAGTTTTATTGCTGGCTTGCGAGAAAAAACAGAAGAACCCTTTGCTCAAAGCTTGTCGCGGAAAAATCTCAGCCTCAGCGAAACTCTAGATTTTCTCAATTTTTTGGGTAGCCAGTATGGTGAATATGCGATCGCTTCTGGGGAATGCAAAACCCAACAAGAAGAACTAGACAAGCAATTACAAGTTCTGTGCGCCTCACTGCAAAACATCCAAACACCCCACCCGAAAGAAAGTGTAAGTTTAGTTGTAGCGGTGGAAGTAGCTGGTGCAGGAGAATTTGAACTAGAGGTTTCTTATGTAGTGAATCGCGCTAGTTGGACTCCATTATATGATTTGCGCTTTAACATTAGTAGTAATATTGTTAATCTCACTTACTTAGCTGAAGTCACCCAAAGCACAGGCGAAGATTGGCTAGGTGTAGCTCTCACCCTATCTACAGCTAAACCAGGCTTAGGTACATTACCTCCAAAGCTGGAACCCTGGTATATAAATACTCATTCCCGTCCGCCAGTAGACTTTATAAGTCGTAGAGCTATAATGCCAATGATGGCACAAGCGGCGACTAGCGAAATTGAGGAAGCAGAGGACGATATTCTCCAGGAAAGTGCGATAGAAGCGGAAGTTGTAGTTGCTGAAGTATCTCAAGCCGGAAGTGTAGTCACCTTTAAACTGAATGGTGGGGGTAATATTCCCAGCGATGGCGCACCCCATAAAACGACAATTTTTAATGATGACTATCCTAGTAATTGTGATTATATTGCTATCCCCAGATTAGTCAGCTTTGCTTATCTGCAAGCTAAAGTGAAAAATAGTGCCAATGGTGCAACTTTATTACCAGGTAAAGCGAATATTTTTCGAGACAATATGTTTGTGGGTACAACCAATTTAGAACATATTGCGCCAGGAGAAGAATTCAAAATTAATTTAGGTATTGATGAAGGGTTAAAAATTGAGCGCGATTTAGTTACTCGTCAAGTTGATAAAAAAATGATGAGCAGTCAACGGCGAATTACTTATGGTTATCGGTTGACAATTAGTAACTTGCTCGATCAAAAAGCTCGTTTGATACTCACGGAACAATTACCAGTCAGTCGTAACGAGCAATTAAAGGTACGTCTCACCCGCACTAATCCACAAATTCAACTAGGAGAAATGGGGATTTTGGAATGGGATTTAACTTTGCAAGCTGAAGAACAAAGAGAGATAAATTATCAATTTACTGTTGAGTATCCACCAGATTTAATAGTTACTGGCTTAGATATTTAGAATAGTCATTTGTCATTTGTCATTTGTCATTGGTAAGGATGTAGGTTGGGTTGCAATACTGCTCGGTTAAGCTCAAAAACCTTAACCCGCGTAGGTTGGGGAGCCACTGCGTTGGACGGGTTTCCCGGCTTAAAGCAAGTGGCGTTTGAGGAACGAAACCCAACGTTTAATTCTATTTACGTTTCGTAAAATAGTTATGGTTGATTTGCACCAACTTATTTATACCAATTGGGAAAAAATGTAACAAATGGGTAGGGGCATGGCATTGCCATGCCCTCTAGAATATATGTATGTGTCGCCCACATTATTTTGAATTGGTAGGAGATACAAAAGAATTTACTTGAGTAATAAGCGATCGCTCTTTGCTACTAGGTTAAACTTATAGCAGTGAGACAATTAGCGCCATGTCTATTGCCCAAGATTTAGCCACACCAGATGATGTTATATTTCCTAAAGGGGATTTATATAGTGACGAACCGCCTTTGGAAACTGACTTACATCGTCTACAAATGACATTGCTGATCCAATGTCTGGAGTTGTTGTGGCGAAACCGCAATGACTTTTATGCATCTGGCAATATTACAATATACTACAGCCCGCGCCAGCGCAAGTCAGAAGATTTTCGCGGCCCAGATTTTTTTGTCGTGTTGGGAACTGAACGTAAACCCCGTAAAAGTTGGGTGCTTTGGGAAGAAGATGGTAAATATCCCAACGTAATTATCGAACTTCTATCAGATTCTACAGCTTTAACAGATAAAGGCTTAAAAAAACAAATTTATCAAGATACGTTTCGCACACCTGAATACTTCTGGTTCGATCCGCAGAATTTAGAATTTGCTGGTTTTGTCTTAGTAGGTGGTAAATATCAAGCAATAGAAGCAAATTCTGATGGGTGGTTGTGGAGTCAACAGCTAGAGTTATATTTGGGAATTGAGCAAGAAAAACTACGGTTTTTTACTGCTGAAGGACAATTAGTTGTCACACCACAAGAACTTGCTGAACAAGAAGAGCAACGTGCTGAACAGGAAAAGCAACGTGCTGAACAAGAAAAGCAAAGAAGCGATCGCTTGGCAGCAAAACTGCGAGAATTAGGTATCGATCCAGATACAATTGCATAGTATCTATTGGATTTTAAGTTAAAACTAAGTCAGTAATTAAGGGTGCGTGGTCAGAATTAGCATTGCTTCCTGTATGAATTTTTGTAACGCGAAATTGCTTGCTGACAAAGCAATGATCAATAGGAATATTTAACAGGGGAATCATCCAGTTTGGTATATTTACATGGGTTGCTGGTCGCGGCCAGCTTGGTAAAATACCAAAACCTAAGCGTGTATTATGCAAATTTGTTTTCTTTATCAATCTGCGATAATAAGGCGACCAAGGTGTTAAGTTAAAATCTCCCATCAGAATTACTGGTTGATTAATTTCTTGAATATAATCACTCAAAGCTGCTAACTGAAGATTACGTCTGTGAAAAGTATTTCTTTTTACAGGTACTAGGGGATGAGTACCAATTAACTTAATAGGCTGTTTATTTACTGTTAAAGTTGCTATTAAGTTATGACCGCCTTGACCATTAAAATTATCTGCTTTGATATCTTGAATAGGTAAGCGGCTAAATATTGCCAATCCGCCACCAGGACTTCTAAAGTTATAGGGTAAAGTATTTGTTAACTCTGCTTTTAAAGCGTTGAAAATATTAGGAGTAATTTCTAGAAATAAAGCTACATCAGGACGATTATCCTGCACGACATTAATAATGTTTTTGTCATCTTTATTTTGAGTATTAATATTAAAAGATAAAAGCCGAATTTGTGGAGATGAATTTCCGGCTAATTGTTGTGTATGAGGTAGATACCAAGGAATGACCTCAATTAAATTTAAACCTACTAATAATAAAGCTGCGAGAACTATTATTTTATTTTTGAAATGCCGTGTTTTCCAGAGAATGCCTAAAATAGCAGTGAAGATTAAAGATAAAATTAAATAGTGAACGCGAAAGTGGGAGAATAGTTCTAGGGGATAAAACCAAGCTATGTAGCTACCTAAAGATAAAAATCCTAAAATTAACAGGGTAGCGGTGGCGACAAATAATATGATTCGTTGAGTCATTGGTTAATTAATTACATGAGATATGAACTCATCAATTAACCTCAAGAAATATTTTCTATTTTTCGGAAAGTGTAGTTGATAATGAAAGGACAGCCGATTGAACGAACACAACGAGCTGTCCACACACAACCAGAACATTTACTTCAGGCGATCGCCCAGCAGTTATCAGCGATAATCTAGCAGAAGACTACTGATCGTCTGGTAAAACCCATTTTGGCGGTTCCATCATTTTTCGCCGCAGTCGCTCTTCTGCCATTTCCAGCATTTTATCTAATGAAGTATCTTCAATAAATTGTGCTGCTGCTTCTTTAAATTCAAGGTTGGGACATTTATCCCCTAAAACACAACCGTTTACGCAGTCTACGGCGCAGTTAACTTTTTGCTCCACAGTGAATCCCCTCTCTATCAGAGCGTTTATCTACTCTTCAGGTAAATCTTACCTTGCTAATTGCTCTCCTATTCGTTTAAATACTCACCATTATTTAGTATAGAAGGCATCGATCCCCTAGCTTCTCTCCGTGGTAAGAGACAATAAGCTATTCTACTTTTAAGTTGCACAATCCAGCGTCAAGGCTGTTGACTGTTGACCGTTAACTGTTAACTGTTAATAGTCCTTTTCCTCCTGCTCCTGTGCCTACACAACGATTGATGATTGTTTTAATGGGAGTCCCAACGCCCCTTGAATCCTTTCCCTACATCATGCCAAAGTACCTGTTAGGCTCGTATTATATTTGCTGCAAAGGGCGCTCATGTCGGAAATATTTGCTACTACTGGAACCATTGCCGCGATCGCAACTGCTGTTGTCCCCCAGCAGGGTAGCGTGGGTATTGTGCGGGTGTCTGGTTCCCAAGCGATCGCCATCGCCCGAATTCTTTTTCATGCTCCTGGGCGTCAAGTTTGGGAAAGTCACCGCATTCTCTACGGCTATATTCGCCACCCAAAAACGCAAAACTTGGTGGATGAGGCTTTGTTGTTAATCATGCAAGCACCCCGTTCCTATACCCGTGAGGATGTAGTGGAATTTCACTGTCACGGGGGAATTATGGCGGTACAGCAAGTATTACAACTGTGCTTGGAAAATGGTGCTAGGCTCGCGCAACCGGGAGAATTTACTCTGCGTGCATTTTTAAATGGACGATTGGATTTAACCCAAGCTGAAGGAATTGCTGATTTAGTAGGAGCGCGATCGCCACAAGCTGCTCAAACTGCTTTAGCTGGGTTACAAGGTAAATTAGCTCATCCGATCCGTCAGTTACGCGCTAACTGTTTGGATATTTTGGCGGAAATTGAAGCGCGGATCGATTTTGAGGAAGACTTACCTCCGTTGGATTGTAAAGCTATCATATCAGAAATCGATCGCATCGCCGCAGAAATTACAAAATTACTGGCAACGAAAGATCAAGGCGAACTGCTACGCACGGGGTTAAAAGTGGCAATTGTCGGACGACCGAATGTAGGGAAATCCAGCTTACTCAATGCTTGGAGCCGGAGCGATCGCGCTATTGTCACCGATTTACCGGGAACTACCCGCGATGTTGTGGAATCGCAGTTAGTTGTGGGCGGTATTCCCGTCCAGGTGCTAGATACAGCCGGGATTCGGGAGACGACAGACCAAGTAGAAAAGATTGGTGTAGAGCGATCGCGCCGTGCGGCTAGTGCAGCAGATTTAGTACTGTTGACCATTGATGCATCTGTAGGGTGGACAGAAGGCGATCGCGAAATTTACGAACAGGTACAACATCGTCCTTTAATTTTGGTAATTAATAAAATTGATTTAGTCGCAGCAGATGTTAAAAATAAGCTGAAATCGGAAATTTCTAATTTCTCATTGACAATTTTTACAGCAGCAGCACAAAATCAAGGTATAGAAGATTTAGAAAATGCAATTTTAGAAATAGTTCAAGCCGGAAAAGTTCAAGCTGCTGATATGGATTTAGCAATTAATCAACGACAAGCAGCAGCATTAACAAAAGCACAAATTTCTCTAGAGCAAATGCAGAATACAATTGTGCAAGAATTACCTTTTGATTTTTGGACAATTGATTTACGAGATGCTATTCATGCATTAGGAGAAATCACTGGTGAGGAAGTTACAGAATCAGTGTTAGATAGAATTTTTAGTAAGTTCTGTATTGGTAAGTAAGTAGGTCATTTGTCATTTGTGAAAATTTACACACCCTCTACAAATTCTTAGCGTTCTTGGCGTTCTTCTCTTCTCCCAAGGGGAGACGCTGCGCGAACGAGACGCTTCGCGTTGGCGGAAGCCTCTCGCAGAGAAGGCGTCTTGGCGGTTCAATAAATTAAGGTTTTTAGTAATTTTTGCGTAAGTCCTGTTTTTCATTAGTGATGATTATCACTTTTTAATATTCCTTAAACAATAGTTGTGAATAATATTATGTCTTTTCTTGATGAAATTAATGAAGTAAATACATTAATTGTAGGAGCTAGTCAAGGTATTGGTTTGGGATTTGTCAAAAAACTCTTGCAAGATGACAGAATTAGCCGAATTTATGCTACTTACCGACAAGCAGAATCAGCCGGAGAATTAATTACTTTGGCTGATGCTAATCGTGAAAGATTGATTTGTTTATCTGTCGATATTACAGAAGAATCACAAATAGCAGCAGCGATTGAGAAAATACGTACCCAAGTAAATAAACTGCATTTGGTAGTTAATTGTGTTGGGTTATTACATGCAGAAAATATCCAACCAGAAAAAAGTTTACGCCAAATAAATGCCGATAATTTACTGCAATATTTTCAAGTTAATAGTATTGCTTCTGTTTTATTAGCCAAACATTTATTGCCTTTATTTAAACATAAAGAACGCAGCGTTTTTGCCAGTATTTCTGCTAAAATTGGGAGTATTGGCGATAACAATCTTGGTGGCTGGTATGGTTATCGTGCTTCCAAAGCTGCATTAAATATGTTCATGCGTACAGCCGCAATTGAATATGCTAGAAGCTGTCCAAAAACTTTTGTAGTCACACTACATCCAGGGACAACTGATACTAGGCTTTCTCGTCCCTTTCAGGGTAATGTTCCACCAGAAAAGTTATTTTCTGTAGAACGAACTGTTACCCAATTATTGAATGTAATAGAACAACTTCAAGATGGTGATAGCGGACAATTTTTTTCTTGGGATGGCAGCCGCTTGCCTTGGTAGGATAAATTATCGTATTTTTGGACTGTACAAAATCTGTTGACTGTTGACTGTTTTGTTCAATCACTTTGCAAAACTTGGGCGATCGCTACTAATAACTCGTCTGGATCGACTGGTTTAGAAAGATATAGCTGAAATCCGGCTTGTAAGGCTTGTCTTTGATTGATTTCACCTGCATAGGCGGTTAAAGCGATCGCTTTTACCTCTCCCCCTTGTTGTGGCGGTAAGGCTCTAATTTTCTGTAGTAACATATAACCGTCCATTTCTGGCATTCCAATGTCAGCTAACAATATATCTGGTACTTTTTGATTGAGTACCTCTAAAACTGCTTTGGCGGAAGATACTGAAGTCACAGTAGCACCCGCTTCTTCTAAAATGAAGGTGACTAATTCAAGATTGTCTGCTTCATCGTCTACCGCTAATACTTGAATTCCCTGCAAAGTTCCCATCTCTTTGGTTGATGCTTCCACCTGTATTGTGGAAGTTGATGTTAATAGTAGTGGTAATTTAACTGTCACGCGATCGCTAGTCCAAACTCTCAACCCCCAAAGTTGTTGGTAATCATGCTGTCTCTTTGACGGAAAGAATCAAAGACTTAGAGTAATAATTGTGGTTTAATACCTTTTGCGTTTATCTGTGATTTGAATTTATACCAATTGTCTCTAATTTAATAGGAAATTAGCTACTAACAGGTGTTAATTTTACGCCATTAAAGAGTACAATTCACACCATTGACTGCAACCGCAACCCTTCACCTAAAACAAGTCCTCAAATTTTACTAAAAGTTTTATCCCAATCTACTTTGAGGATGATGACAAAAAGTTTGTCATTATAAGTTAAGTAAGAGGATATAAATAAATCAAATTATATTACAAAACATAAATATACTTGAACCTCTTACCAATGACTCATGACTAATGACTAATGACAGCCCTTGCTAATTATATTTAATTACGCCAACCTACTTACAAATTACAAATTATGATGTTCTTCTAGCCAATTTTCTAAATCAGTGATTACTTCGCGGTAATTTATATCACTTTGTAATTCATGATAAGCACCCGGATACAATAATCGCTGCTTATCTTGGTAATTTACTAATTTGTAAAATATATCACTTCCCTCTGGTAAAGTTACTTTATCGGCTCCACCGTGAAGAATTAATAATGGTAATTGCCATTCATTAGCATGGGCGTAAATCCAATCAACTGTAGCAAAATATTCCGTAGCTAACCGCGCAGTTCCTAGAGTATGTCTAAGAGGATCGGCGGTGTAAGCAGCTAACACCTTTTCATCCCGCGAAGCAGTAGATAAATCAATACCAGTACTTAAACTAAACTGCGGCCAGATCCGGGAGAGTAGCTTACCTAAAAGTAAGCGAAATTTGGATACACCGACTTTACCTATTGCTGGTGCAAGAGCGATCGCGCCTTTTAAGGTTTTAGCTTCTTGGGGATGGCGCAAAATATAATCTAAAACCACCACACCCCCTAAGCTATGACCCATAATAAATATAGGATAACCTGGATGTTTATTTTGAATTAACTCAATAAAAATTCTTAAGTCTTCACGAAATTCTGCCCAACTATTAATATAACCGCGTTGTCCCGGCGATCGCCCATTACCCCGCATATCAAAAGCGTAAATAGCATATTCCTTAGGTAATAGTTGTTCAATAATATTGCCAAATCGACTGCTATGCGCTCCCAACCCATGCACAATGACTAAAATTGCCTTAAATTTACCCTCTGGTAACCAGCTTTGGTAATATAAAGCCAATTCTCCCAAGCCTGTAAAAGTATCTTCACTGTGGTAAATCATATTGTTAATTTTGAGAAATTTTTTTAAATTTTCTCGCTAGAGATTGGTGAATAACCTAGTTGTAATAACTATGATTTGCTTATCAATAGTAAAAATAATTTTAGAAAATTTGTGATTAAAAACTACCCTGAAGAAGCAACTTTTACAGTCCAAGAAAAGCAAACACAATCCCACAGTTTACCACCGATAACAGCCGCAGCCATCCAGCGAGTACGAGAAGGTTTAGCCGCAGCTGTCGATCCATCTGTGCGGGAAATGATGACAAAAACTCTCCAGCAATTAACAGCCATGACTGTTGAAGATTCAGAACCGAGAGTTAGCGGTGAAGTGCGGCGTTTCGTTTTGCGATCGCTCATTCATACTTGCTTTCGCATCCGAGTAGAATATTTAGACAAACTGCCGCAAAAACCAGCAATTTTAGCTGTTAACCATCTTCACCATATCGATCCCTTTCTCTTACTCAGCGAAATTCCTCCCCATCCTTACTACTACATACTAGGTGATGCTCGCACACTCTACAATCAGTGGTGGAAACGCCTCATCCTCCGCTTTGCTGGTGGTGTCATTCCTTTAGCTAGGATCTGGAAAGAAGAATCTGCTGTAATTGCACAAGCGCAAGCTGGACGAAAAGACTTAGTAGAATTAGCCACAGCGATTCAAGAGAACGTACCCACAGGTAAAGATATTCAAACCCTACGACAAATAGACAATATTGTGATGACAATCATAGCTCGGGGTGATGGTATAGTTCTCTTTCCTGAAGGCAGATTAGGAGATACTGAAGGTCAATTACACATTCCCTTAAAGCGGGGTACTGTTATCTACGCCCTTAAATCTGGCGTACCCATCGTACCTACAGCATTAATTGGTACTCATGACCTATTTTTCCGGAAAAAATTAACTATTCGCTTTGGCGAACCTTTATACTTTCCCCCCAGCAGCATACCCAAGCGTCAAGAAGTCGATGCAGCCATAGTATTATTACAGAATGCAATGCTAGCTTTATTACCGCAAAATTACCAAGAACCCACTGGCATCAAGCTATTTCGTAATTTTCTCAATCATCTATTTTGGTGATGAAATCTAGACTGCATTCTCCAACTCAGATATCTCTCCTCCTTTGCGAACCTTTATGTTAAAAACAATACCCCCCTCCGCCGCCGGAGAGGGGTTAGGGATGAGATAACACAATTCTCACTGCTGACACTCAGCAATCAACACTGTCTAATAAGCGTCTTGCAACTCGTAGAAATCAGGCGAGATGTAATCCTTCCGCAAAGGCCAGCCTACCCAATCCTCAGGCATTAAAATTCGCTTCAGATTAGGGTGTCCTTCATAGACAATGCCGAACATATCATAAGACTCGCGCTCTTGCCAGTCTGCGGTCTTCCAAATCCAGTACACTGAAGGCACTGTAGGGTTTTCCCGTGGTAAGAACACCTTCAAGCGGATTTCTTCCGGGCGATCGCTATTATCACCTACTTTAATTAAGTGATATACGCTCACCAAATCTTGTCCAGGGCCCAGGTCAATACCACCCTGAAACTGGAGACAATTAAACCCGTAAGCATATAAAGCTGTAGCAGTGGGAAGTAAGAAATCTCGTTCTACCTTAATTATCTCTACCCCGTTGACATCAGGTGCCAAAACCTCATGGTCAAAGCCATTTTCCGTCAACCACTGGGAAACTTTCCCGGCTTTTACCAGAGACTCTTCTGCTGCTGGTACTGGCTTAGATTCTTCATCAGCCACGGTTAGTTCCCTCCTTTTGTTTTTGGGATGTCAATAAAGCAGGTGGAACTGGTAAACCAATCGCTTCCGCCAATTCTTTCGGTGGTGTAAAGCGGGTATCTGACTGCATATACTTACCAGTTAAAATTTGCTCTACTGGCTTGAGATTATGAGTTGTGCTGTAATAGCGGTGGATTTGCTTAATTTGATCCCGTTCTTGAATGGAATCATTAGCTATCTTCTTCCGCAGCTTGATAATTGCGTCAATAATCGCTTCTGGACGCGGCGGACAACCAGGTAAGTACACATCTACAGGAATGAGTTTATCAACTCCACGCACAGCCGTGGGGGAATCAACGCTAAACATCCCGCCTGTAATTGTACAAGCTCCCATCGCAATCACATATTTTGGCTCTGGCATTTGCTCATAAAGACGTACCAATTGAGGTGCCATCTTCATAGTAATTGTGCCAGCAGTAATGATTAAATCGGCTTGGCGGGGGCTAGAACGAGGAATTAGCCCAAAACGGTCAAAGTCGAACCGAGAGCCGATTAAAGCTGCAAATTCAATAAAGCAGCAAGCCGTACCAAATAGCAACGGCCACAAACTAGAAAGCCGCGCCCAGTTGTAAAGGTCATCAACCGTAGTCAGAATTACGTTTTCTGAAAGGTCTTGAGTGACGCTGGGACGCTCAATCGGGTTGATGATGCGCTCTTTGTCCTGGGTTGTTAAATTAGAATTCAAGACCATTCCAAAGCTCCTTTACGCCATGCGTAAACTAAGGCGATTACAAGAATTGCAATAAAAATTAGCGCTTCAATGAATGCCAATAGCCCTAGACGGTGGAAAGCTACCGCCCAAGGATACAAAAACACAGTTTCCACATCAAAGACGACAAAAACCAGGGCAAACATATAGTAGCGGATGTTGAACTGAATCCAGGCTCCCCCGATGGGTTCCATCCCGGATTCATAAGTGGTGCGCCGTTCCGCACTTTTGCCACTGGGTCGTAGGAGCTTGGACGCTGAGAGCGCCAGGGCAGGCACTAGGCTACAGATAATGAGAAAGCCTAGAAGGTACTCGTAACCGCTGAGAACAAACACAATTGATATCTACCGCTTATGGTGTAAATAACGCTGTAACGTTCTTTTACATTATATCTTTTAGGCATTTCTGAAATCTGGGAAACAGAAGTGCTGAAGGTATTTGATTCGTTTTTACTTGTGATAGAAAAGTCTAACAGTTATGTCATAATTTGTAACGTATATTTAATATTTGCCCCTCTGCGAGGCCTAAGCAATGAGCGAACAAAGCGAACAAGCTGTTGAGACTCAAGCGTTAGACCGCTATGAGTGTCGTGCCTGCGGTTACGTCTACGAACCTGAAAAGGGAGACGACAAACATGATATTCCCTCAGGAATACCCTTCGCAGATCTGCCCATAAATTGGCGCTGTCCCGTATGTAGTGCAAAAAAACAAGCTTTCACTAGCATCGGCCCAGCAGGTCAAGTATCAGGCTTTCGGGAAAATCTGGGTTACGGTTTAGGCGTCAACACCTTGACCCCAACCCAAAAAAACCTCTTGATTTTCGGCGCTTTGGCACTGGCCTTCTTATTTTTTATCAGTCTCTACGGGTTACAATAGATACTTAATTAAACATCCCCACCCATAAGGATGAGGGAGACGTGGAGGACAAGGAGGACAAGGAGGACAACAAGGGGTAGGGAGATATATTCAGAACTTCCCAATGCCCAGTGCCCCATGCCCCATGCCCCAGACCTAATGCCCCATGCCCGACAACTGACAACTGACAACTTTAGAAACAATTACGAAATAAAAAATACTGATGCAAGCAATTTTAAAAGGTTGGCAACGAATATTTGCCTTGTTGATAGTTGTCCTGATGTGTATAGGTTGTAGCAAAGTTCCCTCTACCAGCTATAACCCCTGGGCAATCATTAATGTACCCACAGAAGCAAAACTGTTCGATATTGCTTTTACAGAAAATCCCCAGCATGGTTACTTAGTAGGTAGCAACGCCACAATTTTAGAAACTAATGATGGCGGTGATAGTTGGAAACCCTTAAATCTAGAACTTGATGACTCTAGGTATCGCTTTGATGCTGTCAGTTTTGCTGGTAAAGAAGGGTGGATTGCAGGCGAGCCTGGTTTGCTACTACATACTACTGATGAAGGTCGTTCTTGGTCGCGGATTGCTCTGAGTGAAAAATTACCTGGTAATCCCATTAGTGTCAGCGCTTTGGGGCCAAACGCAGCTGAGATGGCTACTGATGTAGGCGCTATTTATCAAACCCAAGATGGCGGTAAAAACTGGAAAGCCCAAGTAGAAGCAGCAGTTGGTGTGGTACGTAACTTAGAACGTTCTATCGATGGTAAGTATGTTGCTGTTTCTGCCAAAGGTAGCTTTTACTCTACTTGGGAACCAGGACAAAATGCTTGGGTACCCCATAACCGCAATAGTTCTCGTCGTGTAGAGAACATGGGCTTTGCTGACGATGGGCAAATGTGGATGCTAGCACGGGGCGGTCAGGTACAATTTAGTGACCCAACAAAACCCGATGAGTGGCAAGAAGCACAAAATCCAGAGTTATCTACTAGCTGGGGTTTACTGGATTTAGCTTATCGTACGCCTAATGATATTTGGGTTGGTGGCGGTAGCGGTAATTTACTGCACAGTGCTGATGGTGGTAAAACTTGGGAAAAAGACCGGGATGTGGAAACAGTAGCGGCTAATTTGTACAAGATCGTGTTTTTCCAGCCCAACCAAGGATTTATTATTGGCGATCGCGGTATTTTACTAAAATATAATCCCAATGTAGCCGCAAATGCCGCTTCCGAGCCAGCTTAGGGTCACAATCGCCTATGTAATTATCCAGATTTATGAGAAGGAAGTTGCAAGTTGTAACTCTTTCTAAACTTTGTAGGATAATAAACTCAATAACTGTCTTTGCAAAGGTAAAAACTCGATGTCAGGTACCACTGGAGAGCGTCCGTTTTCGGACATTATTACCAGCATTCGTTACTGGGTAATTCACAGCATCACCATCCCAGCATTATTTATCGCTGGTTGGTTATTTGTCAGCACCGGACTGGCTTATGATGTTTTTGGCACACCCCGTCCTAACGAGTATTTCACCGAAGTACGTCAAGAAGTTCCCATTGTGAACAACCGCTTTGAAGCTAAAAAGCAAGTTGAAAACTTTATCGGAAAGTAGTTTGAAATCATGACTAGCGGCAACAACATCAATCAACCAGTTACCTATCCAATTTTTACAGTTAGATGGCTTGCGGTTCACACCTTAGGTGTGCCAACTGTCTTCTTCTTGGGCGCGATCGCCGCAATGCAGTTTATTCAACGCTAGGAGCAACTCATGGAAAGAACGCCCAATCCCAATAATCAGCCGGTAGAACTCAACCGGACTTCTCTGTACCTGGGACTACTACTAGTTTTTGTTCTGGGTATTCTGTTCTCCAGTTACTTCTTTAACTAACTGGAACAAAGTTTGTTAATCATTCGTTTATTCAACTTGCGTTGATTTGTTGTAAAGGGAGGAGAAAACTGTGTCTGGAAGTGGGAGAATTCCTCTGTGGGTCGTCGCTACGATCGCAGGTTTAGGTGTAATAACTGTTGTCGGCATTTTCTTTTACGGAGCCTATGCCGGAATCGGTTCTTCACTTTAATATTAGCTAGAGCCAATACCATAATTAGTGTAGATTCTCTAGCACTTGTTTAGAAATCAACATTATGAAAAAACCGCCCATCTCACTGAGATAGGCGGTATTAATTATTAATGGGTCATTAGTTGTTGGTTAATTGAGCTATTACTCAATTAGGCAATATCTTCGCGTTCAATGTAGAGAAACAAAAACGCAAATACGGCGATGGGTACGCCCCAACCAATGATGGGAACGAACAGAGCAGGTAGGTAGGAAGTACTAGCCAAAATCGAAGGCAAAAGTTGAGAAGTCATAGTCAATGATTCCTGTTAAATTAAACTTCAATTCAAGATGAGCTTACTGCAAATTCTGTCTCATTTTTTAAATTCTAAAGATTTTTAACACAGCCGCAGTTGCTAGGCATGTCTAAATACCTAATAATTCATCTAATTGCAAAGTTGGTAAATTGGGTGGAATCACAGCTCGTGTTAGCGATACTTTATGGCTTTCCTGCTGGGTTTCGGGGTTCAGCGCGATCGCCTCAATGCGGACTTCTACGCAACCAAAAGGAATATCTAACTGCGTCGTTACCTCCAGCCTTCCCCTAGAATTAGTCTGCAAATTCTTCAGCAAGTGGGGGCCATCAATTAACCAACGACTTTGACAATCTTCAATCCATAGTTTCAAAATTACTTCTGAAGACACTTGCTGTAATTCCAAACGTACCTTTACAGATAAGCCAGCAATCAGTTCGCCTTCTGGTACATACAATTTTGGTGTGGGTAAGAGTTCGACTACAGGCCCAGCCATTCGCGGTAAAGGCGATCGCTCTGCTATCAATGGTACCTCTGGCACTTCCTCTTCTACAGGCAGAGTTTCTGGTATTTCAACCTCCGGTTCTTCTTCAACATAAATATCATCTACAACAATTTCTTCCCGCTTGGGTAAGGGTATCTTTTGATAACGCGGTGGCGGTGGTGGTGGGGGAACTGGTAATGATGGTGTGGAATATGCTTTTACCAGGTTATCTGCTGACTCTAAATCCTGTTGGGCGATCGCTAACCAATCTGACGGAATCTCCTCAGTACTGGTATACATAGATGACATTTCCGGTTGAGTAGAAACACGTTCTGGTTGAGTTGAGACTGTCTCAGATACTACAACATCACAATCTTCGTCTTGGTCTTGTAAATGAATCGGTTCCGGTAAAGTGAATCCCTGATTTTCTAGCCATTTTGTAATCAGTGGCGAAGAGTAAGGATTACCTTCAATAACTAGTTTTGGATTAGGTGGAGTTGCTTTTGCGGGTACATCTCGATTGATTAATTCCGAACTAGGCGGAGTGTCTGTTGGGGATATCGACTGATCGATTAATTCCGAACTAGGTGGAGTTGCTGTTGGTGTGACAAAATCGTCAATTAACTCCGGACGAGGGGAGTTAGTCACTTCTGCAACATAAGCATCAATTAACTTGGAACGTCGAGATACAGATACTTCTGTCACAGATGTTACCTGAGATTGTTGATCGTCAATCGACAACTCAGTTGTATTCTCAGTCCCAGCTAAAGCACTATGCTGCATCTGTGAGTTTTTTGGCGAATGCAAACTAGATGTATCAACAACCTCACTTTGAACCGCTTCATCTTCATCTGTCGCCGCCATTAACGGTTTCAAGTATGGAAATGTAGTAGCCAGCATCGACATGCGCCGATTTTTAATTACTAATTGCTCCATATTGATAGCGGCTAAGGTTTCCACCTTCTCCAAGCTTTCTGGCTGTGTAGCAAGTTCTGTGGTTGTCGCCTCTGCTGTCAAAGATTCTGCCAAAATTGCCGTATCCACTGGCTTAATTGGTGGTAGAGGCGGCATATTCGGCAATTCTAGCCCCCGATGACTATCTAATGATTTTTTACGCGATCGCGGTTTAATTTCAGGCGGTAAAAATTTATTTTCTAAAGTTAGAGACTGATCTGAAGGTACAGCTTTGACTAAATTTAACAGTGACAAATCAATTCCAGCCGCTCGTTCAGGGACTTCAGCAACCTCTAATTCCTCAAGCTCAGAAGTATTAGTAAATGCGGCTGTAATAGCCAGTAATTCGCTGACATCTGCTGTAATTGTAAATGGCTGGCTAGCTAAAAGTGTCACTTCACCAACATTAGTCAGCGCACCATACAAACTGACTTCCGCTAAAATTAATTTTGATTCGCAATCAGCAGGAATATTAATTGAAGATTCAATATTAAAAGGTAAGAGTTCATTCGGTAATGATTGCCTAACCTCATTCAAAATATCCGATTTTACAGGCGATCGCAGGGAAATTCTGACTTCTAGAGAATAAAGACTTTCTAAGTAAGGGATCTCTACCGCCCAATCCGTTTTTTCTTGTAGTTCTACCCGCCCATTAATTGTCAGAGATTCACCCCAACGCGCAACATAGGTTTCTTGCTCTAAATTTAACGATAATGGTGGTAATGCTGGCTGTATTTGCGGTTCTGCTAGCAATTCCTCATCTAAAAGCGATTCCCCGCTAGGTAAAGCTAAATCTATTAAATTTTGTAAAAGTTGCTCTGCCGTCACACCTCTAACCCACACAGGGCTGACAGGTTGATCTATGATGACATCTTCTTCTAGATATTCAACTGGCGTCTTTGTCTGAGAGCTAGTTTGCGGTGTAATTGTCGGTCTTGGTTCGCTGAGAGATGAATTTTGTACAGATGTAGATTCTACTGAATTACCAGCCAGCAAATTGACAACAGAAATCGTCGTTAATTCATCATCACCATCCGATGACACATCATTACTATCATCTGATGGCATTACCTGGACATCTGTTTGCTGCGGTAAAACTCGTAAATAGATATTGTACTGCCAAGATTTACCGAGAATATCCGACATCAAATCACCAGAACATTGCAACTCCCAAATTCCCGGTTTGAAGTAGGTATAGGGAATTACCGCCATTAAGCCTTCATTATTAGTACGGCGCGATCGCTTTTGAATTCGCCGCTTAGGTGGTACCTCTTGGGTAGAGGAATGAATTACCCTTACTTCCACATCTATATTAGGACGGTTAGAACGAGCCAAAACTCTATACCGACCCTCTATAATTTCTCCTTTTGGCGATTCCAGGGTATGCCAAGCGCGATCGCCCTGTCTCTGTATCAGAAATTGCCAGTTGTCCATTGTGAGTGATGCCAAGACCGAAGACCAGCTGAGTAATATTTTGCATTACTTGCTTGCCAGTTTACCTCAGCAATTTACAATTGCATAATATTAGATGAACTTTTGCTCCAGACATCCGTACTATACAGTAATTAGTCGGATATAAGCTGTCACAATACCATCATTTCAATTCAACTGCTGAACCATGATGTTAGAGTCAAGCTAACTATAGCCCCAGAGATTAGAGATAATATTTCTAGAGCAGAAATTTTCTATTAGCTATGACTCAAGCCATACCCAAGTTAGTCACCTTTGCAGAATTCGTCAATTGGCTCCCGGAAAACTCAGGGGTACGTTATGAACTACATAATGGAACTATTGTTGAAATGGCACAACCAGTAGGAGAACACGAAGAAGTTAAAGGATTTTTAACCATCAAGCTGAGTGCGGGAATTGATCGATTAGACCTTCCCTACGTTATCCCAAACCAAGCTATAGTTAGACCTCCAGAAAAAGATTCTGGTTATTTACCAGATGTCTTAGTACTCAATCGTGCAAATCTAGTAAATGAACCATTGTGGAAAAAAGAATCCATAGTTAGTTTAGGGGCGTCCATACCTTTAGCCATCGAAGTTGTATCAACCAATTGGCGGGATGATTACTATATCAAATATGCTGACTATGAAGAGATGGGCATCCCAGAATATTGGATAGTAGATTATGCCGCTTGCGGGGGACGGAATTTTCTCGGTAACCCCAAACAACCAACAATTTCTGTCTGTAACTTAGTTGATGGCGAATATCAGGTAAGCAAGTTTCGAGAAAGCGATCGCATCATATCCCAAGCTTTTCCCGAATTAAACCTCACCCCAAGCCAAATTTTTCAAGCTGGTTTGGTCTAGTCTTTAAATTATGTAATTCGTAATGCTTTATATAAACTTATAAAATCAACCTACAAATTACGTAGCCCAGTCAAAATAAAGTAGTATTTTAAATTAAATTGAAAATGGGGCATAGGGCATTGACTTTTATACCCTATTTATGTTAACTATTCTCACAGAATAGTTATACTTACGCACAGCATAGGCATAACTAAAAAAACTACGCCCATGCTGGGTGCTCAGTAAAAAATACTAGCGCCTAGCCCCTAGTTGATTTTTCATGTGTGTTGGTGTACTTAACTTTAATAAGTACAATTGCTACTTATTACCTGAATTTCTACAGACCATAGCGATTTCGGTAATAAGCAAGAATTTGCTGAACCAGTTGGACATTTTGAGTTGTCGGACTTGATGTCCAAGATAACCATAAACCTTCAATTTGACTTTGGTAATAATCAAACTGTAGGGATGATTGGGGAATCAAACCGACTTCCAAGCCTTCTACTTGACGCAAATGCGCTGCTATCTCTCGATAAACAGCTAATGGTAAGCCAGCAAATTCAATTTTTTCTTTAGTCTCCACTTATGAAGCTCCGACAGCAACAATATGTTGGGATGGCGTTATCCAAGAAACAGGATTTGCGCCAGGGTTTGTAGTTGGTGTTGCGGAATTAGCAGGATTATCGCCTACCATTCTGGCAACTTCAATACCATATTGTTCCACAATCACAACAGGATTGGAGCCTTCATTCATTTCAATACGTTTAATTAAAAGACCATTAGCTAATCGCTGTCCCGCTTGTACATAGCGACTAGTAGGTTCATTTGGGACTTGGATAATCGCCTGGAGTTGTTTACCAATTAAAACTACGCCAGTTACAAGCACAGATTTTGCTAATTCTGGTTGTGGTTTTTCTGGTAATACAGATACTAGTTTGGGGCTAGGAATAACCGGCGGTAATACTGGAGTTAATCTAGGCAACAATTTAGGCGCAACTTTGGGAGTTTTCGCTACGAGAGCCAATTTAGGCGCAGGTTTTGGCTTATTGCTCCCTGGTGGATTGAGAGTAGTTGATGGTACTCCACTAGTTACTGGTACCTTTTTTGCTGGTGGTTGAGCAATTGGTAGGGGAGGTAACTTAGGAATAGATTTTGCCGTATTTGTGGTAAGTCCTTGAACTGTTGGTGCTTGGACAATTTCGGCAAAGGGGTCATTTCGGCCTTTTGCTATCATCACTAACCGCTCTGTAGCATTAGTGGGTTGAATTAAAGTAGCCGATGGACTATAAGTTGCGGCGGCAACTTTTGATTGTTTACCAGGGACAATTGGATTATTAAAAGATTGGGTAGCGGTTGGCGATTTAATTGCTGATTTTGTAGTCGGGGGAAGATTAGCCCCAGGACTAGGATTACTAGCCTGTGGTGTTTCTTCAGAACTACATCCAGCGATCGCTAACATTAAAATGGCTACACCCGCGATTGTGGAATTTTTTCTACCCATTAGCCGTTCTCAAAAGCTATAGGAAAATTTGTTTGGAACATAAACATGCCTAAAATTTTTATTCAAGGCTAAGTCTGTTCCTTTTATAACCTAATTTTTTTGATTTCAATGGTTATTTTTAGTACTGTGAGGCCAGCATAACTGCGGGGGCAACTGATTGATAGTTAATCTTCCGCTACACCCATGAGATTTTTTAACAAATCCAACCCTTTTTTGACTCGGCGAGAAACAGTAACTACGCTAATTCCTAAATGCTCTGCTACTTGTTTTTGCGTCAAATCATGTAAAAAGACACATTCTAAAACTTCACGGGTTCGTTGTTCTAGTTGAACCAAAGCTTGTTGTAGACGAATTTGGTCTTCTTGTGCTAATTGAAAACTACGGTAACGCGGATCTGGTACTAATTCGCCTAAGCTAGTTGCGCCTTCTTCTCCATCTTGGATGGGCACATCCAAACTCAAAGGTGCGCGATTGATCCATGCTAATTTAATTTCCTGCCATTCATCGGGAGAAATATCTAATGCGGCTGCTAGTTCGGAGTCTGTTGGCTGACGATTATATTTTACTCGTAAAGAACGAGAGACTCCAATAGCTTGCTGTTGCAGTGCTAAGTAGCGTCGAGGAATCCGCACAGTCACACCTTTATCTCGCAAGTAATGTTGAATTTCACCGCGAATATAGGGAATAGTAAAAGAACTAAAGGCATATCCTTTAGAAATTTCAAATTTCTCGATCGCCCTAATTAGACCTAAACAACCGACTTGCAGTAAATCTTCGTAATTTTCATGGCATTGATTCATCCAGTAGTGAGCTTCTCTTCTCACTAGCCCAAAATTGAGATTAACTAGTTGATTGCGCACAGTTTCTGAGCGAGTTTGCTGATATTCTCGCAATAACTGCCAAGTTTCATGCTTCAGTTCGTTGGTGACTGTGGTAGGCATAGCACCGCATTTGTTAAGCAAAGCAAAAAAAAGGATTCGTTGCTAAAGTTGGTGCGATGGCATGATATTAGCTAAATATCAGCCTAAATAAGCCAAATTAACCTATGGTACATAACAACTTGATGCTGAATAAACCATAGTTTTTTTTGGCGATCGCACCAAATCTAAACAAGCGAATTTAGGATTGTTTTTGTTATTTAGCTTTGGTATTCCTTGCAGCCAAATAACTCTATATAGCCAAAATATAAAATTTCTTATTAAATTTGGAACCGAGATTGTACCGAATTTGAATTATGAAGTATCCGGAGAACTTCTAAATAAAAAAAATCAACCTTTGCAAATTATGCCAAACAGTAAAAAAGATTGAGTCTAGTGAAAATACGTAAATAATTGCCAGAAAATTATAATTATTAGAAAAAGGTTTAATTTTCGCCTTAAATATACTTAGATATCTATTGTCAAGCAGTAGTTGATAGCAAGTAAGTTCTAATTTCAAACCACTATTTTTAAAGCAGATGATTTTCTTATTTATCATCTGTAAATATTCACGATGAATTTAGAGTTTAAATTTATAAATTTTGTGTAATTATGAATTTAATTTAATTGATTTAGGTTCTCTTAATAAAGATATATTTAAAAAATTACAATCTATAAATAAAAAACTCCACCTATAAGAGGATGGAGTTTAGGACTGTGGTAGGGGCGGGTTTATTTGCATCTTTGTTAATAAATGAAGATAGCGGTGAACCCGCCCGTACAAATAAATCTAAAAATCACGCCACTTGCTATGGGCGGGTATTAGACCAGATCCTTTCAATAACTAATACCTAACTGCGATCACAAATGTAACATTGAAACCCACACAAGGGCGGGGAAACCCCGCCCCTACGAAAATCTTAATTACCTATGAGAATGCGGATTGTGTATAACAATTGACAACTGGATTTTGAGATGCAAAGTGTAATAAATTAGCGATCGCGCTTTATTTGAGCCACAAAAAAACACATACACCTAGCAATAAAAGGTGTATGTGAGTTAATTTTTGCATTCAAGCCTAATGCTTACGATAAATTAGCCTTGATTGGGTTCAACGCGAGCGTAGAACAAACCACGAATTTTGACTTCTTTAGGTTCACCAGCACCTAAATCTGTATCAGAGGGCTGTTCGCTCTCGAAAGTACCTGCAATTTCACCACTAGAGCTATCTACTTTTGCTACTTGTAGGGAAATTTTGCCACTAAGAATTTCAGCACGCTTAACGTTAGTGCGGGTAAGGTCTTCATCATCTGCTTGAGCAGGTAGAGCTACGGCATTATCATAGCCACTAACAACACCACGACCTTTGGGATCTAAGAAAGCAGCACCACGATAGGAAGGTACTTTGAAACTGCCTTCAAAATCTGTGGAGGTATTAACACTATTCAAACCAGGCTGTGTTTGTGCAACTAAGTTTTTGATGGTGAATAAGAAAGGAACTCGCTCACCACCAGGGAGTTGGACAGTGATAGCTTGGAAGTCCAAACCATCTTTTTCTACAAATGTCAAGCTCTTATCTTGGTTAAATGTCAGATCGCCTTGTACCTGATCGATAGTGGAGGTATATCTGGTTAACAGCTTACCAGCAACAAATTCTGCTTCTTGGCGTTTGTTAGCGGGTTCTTCTTTAACGAAGAAATTAGTAGGTTCCAAGCAAAGTTCTTTGATGGAGTAGGACTGGCTAGAATCTAAGGGGATGGAACCACGGCTTGTTTCTGCTAGTTGAGGGCATTTGTTAGCCAAACCAGTGCCGCGAATTTGTTCATAGGTGAGTACATCTTTACTACTGCTAGCAGATGAACCATCGCTACAAGCTGTGATTAGCCCCAAGCACAAGGCCAAAAATGCAACAATTAAAGCGCGATACCTCATAGTCAACCTCAATTTCAAAAATTAATATCTAACGTTGTAAAACTGCACTAAAGTTTTGTTCTCTGATGAGAAACAGCCCTAATGGCGGGGTTTATCAGGCTAATCGCCTTTAAATGTTTCCCAAAGGGGTTACTGTTAGCTGGGTGCTACCGCTCAAATTGAATCTTTGCTAAACCTCTGTCAACCTGTTGCTGTTGGTTCTAGGATAGAAATCCTAGTTTGTCCAGTACACAGCATCGGTTTGAGATAGTCAGCATTGAGTAGAGTCTAGGCACATAGGTTAAGTATGGCCAGACACAGAGCGGTATTGGCCCTGAGCTTTCAGGAAAAGAAAAGGGGAAAATTCCCTTGGTACTTTTCTATAGCGTATGGCAAAAGTGGCATCGCTTTAGACATTATGTATGATGTATGTGTCGCCACTACATACAGCCCTTGGTTTAAATAGGGAAATCAGCCAGATCATACGATTTTTTGAAACTCAAAATCAAAGCAATCTGGTAGTGAAGTACTCCGGCTTGCTTCGCTCTTTGCGTATCGCTCATAGAAACAACCATCAACGTTTCGCGTCTCACTCGCCGTTGCCAAAAAACTGGCGACTCCGACGCTCGTTCGCTCTTAGCGTCGCCCCTTGGGCGAAGACTCGCTAACGCTCCGCTATCAACGAACCCACTCCCCGATCAACCTGACGGTTGATGCCAGTCGGGGGTCAGTCGTCGCCGCCCACTGTCCATCCCCACCCTCAGCGCAGCAGGGTGGGGACTTCCGTGATTCTGTTAACTAAGAAGATTGAGATCGCCTTTAGTTGATGTTGAGGCTGGAGGAAAGTTCACAGCTTTGATTAAGAAGCGATCGCAATTCTGTTGCATCCGCAGGTTAATCTAGTCATACTCTGCCCTTGTAGAAACCACTAAGGAGCAACAAGCAACCACCCAAAGGAAAATGGTATAACATCGCCCTTCGCCCGTAAAAGCCAAAAATCTCCGGTAAATTTGAGTAGACTTGATTTTTAGGAAAAGCAGGAATGAACAACGACAGAAGCTTAGATACAGAGAAATTGGCTTCTAAATTAGAAACGATTACAACTACGGTGTATGATGCAGTAGAAAGTTGTCAAAAAAATTCGATAGCTATTTTGGCTCTGCTGCGGCAGTTAGAGCAGTTGCACCGAGAAATCCGCGATGGCGCTTTTCAAGAAACTTTACCTGAAAATCGTCGGCAACTTTACTCGTTACTCAAAGATATTGAAGCTGAGGGTGGCTGGCCTTATATTGAGCGGATGAAGCTACAAGCTTTTTTAGCCAACTTGCAACCAGAGGATAGCACAGAGGAAAAGTTGACTGTTGACCGTTGACTTTCTTGACAGGGTTACTAGGGGTTGGGGATGATACCCTCGCAAAGAGTGCGATCGCGCTGATCGACATTGCGGTTGTGCTTGAGGTAATCATCCACCCAGTTACAACCACGTTGCAGTAAGTCATCAATATTCAAATTCCAGAGAATAATTGTGTTGTCATCGCTAGCTGAAGCTAATGTTTGCCCATCAGGGCTAAAACTGACGCTTAATACTGCACCCTGATGCCCAGTCAAAGTTTTAATTAATTTTCCCTCGCGGCTCCAGAGTTTGACTGTACGATCCCAACTCGCCGCCGCGAGGAATTCACCGTTAGGGCTGAAAGTCACAGCGCTCACGCTATCGCTATAGCCTTTTAACAAGGTTTTTAATAAGGTACCATCCTGTCGCCATAACTTGACTGTGTTATCCCAACTAGCTGAAGCTAATGTTTGCCCATCAGGACTAAAGCTGACACCTAACACCCAACTCTCTTGAGGCGAGAAAGTGGTTAGTAAAGTTCCATCACGCCGCCAGAGTTTGATGGTTTTATCGTCACTAGCAGAGGCTAAAATTTGACTGTCTGGGCTAAAATTCACGCTATTTACCCATCCATTGTGCCCCACTAGAGTTGTCAATAAGCGACCATCACGGCTCCAAAGTTTGATTGTCTTATCCTTACTCGCTGAGGCTAATAGCTCGCCATCCGGGCTAAAATTGACGCTCAGAACGTTATCGCTATGTCCTGAGAGTGTTTTTAATAAAGTACCGTCGCGTCGCCAGAGTTTGACGGTTTTGTCGTTGCTAGCTGAAGCTAAAATCTCGCCTTTAGGGTCAAAGGTGACACTAGCAACTTTATCTAAGTGTCCCTGCAAAGTTTTGTAAAGATGGACTTTGGCTTCATTGCTTTTGGGATTTCGTTCCCAGAGTTTGATTGTCTTATCCTTACTACCAGAGGCTAACATTTGACCGTCAGGACTCCAGGCGACACTTAAAACTCTACCTTGATGACCTTTGAGGATGGGTATTTTTGGGGCGTCTAAACGCCACAATTTCACGCTTTTATCATAACTAGCTGATGCGAGAAATTTGTTATCTGGGCTAAAGGCGATACTGGATACGGCATCACTATGTCCTTTGAGGGTATCTAATAAAGTGCCTGTCACACTCCAAAGATTAATGGTGTTATCTTCACTGCCAGAGGCTAACTTTTTACCATCAGAACTAAAGGTTAGGCTCCAAATTGTCTTGCTATTCTGCTGTAAAGTTTTACTGGGACGAAAATAAAAGCCATCTTTACTGTTATTGCCTTCTTTGCGCCAAAGCTTAATGATTTTATCTCTACCCCCAGAAGCTATTATTTGACCGTTAGGACTAAAGGCGACAGCCATTACACCTTGTTTATGTCCTTGCAAGGTAGTGACTAAGTTACCATCTCTTCGCCAAATTTTCACGGTTTTGTCTTCACTAGCTGAGGCAATAAATTGTCCATCAGGGCTAAAGGTAACCCAGTTAACCCATCCCCCATGTCCTCGAAGGACTTTGACTAAATTTCCATCTTTACTCCAGAGTTTAATCGTTGAGTCCTTGCTAGCAGTCGCTAATAACTCCCCATCAGGGCTAAAACTGACACTATAAATCCAATCGCCATGACCTTCTAAGGTTTTGTATGGCTGTGGGTCAAATTCCCCTGTCGTCGGATTTTTCCGCCAGATGAGTACATTTTTATCTAGACTGGCAGAAGCCAGGAAGCGTCCATCAGGGCTGAAACTGACGCTGGTGACAGCATCATTATGACCTGTGAGAGTTTGTAGTAAAGTTCCATTAGGCAGCCAAAGTTTTACAGTTGTATCCCTACTACCTGAGGCTAACAATTTACCATCAGGGCTAAAAGCAACGCCCCAGACAATATCACTATGTCCTTCTAGGCGATTTTGCTCTTTCACACCATAAACAGCTTGTTGCAAGGCTGTTACTACCCGCATTTTATTTTCTGCTTGCACTCCTTCTGAAAGTTTTAGCCTGTTCCAAGCCCGTAAACTTTCTAACAAGCCATCAAATTCTTTATTGGAGGCAAATAGAGCTTCGCTGGCAGCAGTAATAGCACTGATTTTAAAGTTAGTTTCACTACGTTCTGCTTTTAAGCTTTGCAGAATTGCCGCTCTTCTTTGTAAGTCAGCTTGCCACCATAATAGGGCTATTGACCCTGCCATGATTGCCAATACTCCGCCTGCGATTCGGGCTTCTCGCAATCGCTTTTGTAAAACTAAATTGAGTTGTTCTTGAGATAGTTTTTGTGCTACTTCAGCTCGGTCTTTTTCAATTCTGACTTTTTCTAGTTCAGCAACCATGCCATAGTTATTTTTTTGGCGAATTGGTTCCACTAAATAATCGTGAACGAGTTGATAGCGATCGCCTAATTCTTCTGGCTCGCGTAAAATTAACCCTGAACCTACCAAAATCTCTAAGATAAATTCCCAAGCCGCGTCAAAATCAGACATTGTTACCAAATTATTGCCAAGAGCAACTGACAAATCAGCCTTGGTTTTGAGGGGTCTTGTACCTTTTTCATCGGTTAATTCAAATAATAATTTCCAACTTTTCTCTTCATTTTCCTGACCGCAATCTTTGATAACTTCCTCTAGCCAGCGTTCTACTAGTTTGGTCGAGCCGCCACAGAGTTTGTATTGTGCGAGGGTAGTAATATTTTCTGTTTGTAGTTGGGCACCGACTATTTGTAGCTCAATCGGATGGACTTCATCTACTTCTTCAGCTAAATCATGCACTAATTGATTAATTAATTCATCTGTGATTTCATAATGGGAACGTTGGGTTAAACTTTTGATAATATTAATAGCATCATTGCTGTTAAATTTACCTAGAAAATAGCGAATATCTTTATCTAAAATGTTTTTATTAATGACGCCTAAATCATATAAGCCATCGCTATTTTCTTTACTTAAACGTTCAAATTCTAATAAATAATGTAAATAATCTTCTCGAATAGCTAAGATAATTTTAACAAAGGCAATATTTAAACATTCGCTAAAAAATTTATAAAATTGAATTTTCTTTTCTGGAGATGTACTGACAAAGAAAAATTCTTCAAATTGGTCAAGAATAATAATAATTGTATGATTGCGTTCCGATGCTAACCGGAGTTTTTCAATGAGGATAGTTGGGGTAATTTCTGGTGCAGCCGAGATATCTGTGTCCGCCAGTACTTGATTGACACTGCGCCCCAATGCTGTTACCCAATCTGTGTACACAGATAATACAATCGGTAAAGGAATGCGTTCGCCGATGACTTTTCCTTTTAAAGCTGGGACTAAACCTGCTTTGAGAATTGAGCTTTTACCGACACCGGAAGGCCCGTGAATCACTGTCAGTTTATAGTCAGCACGAGTAATGCGTTCAATTAATCGGCTAATATCTTGTTGGCGTCCAGATGCAGCAATTTCCTGGGCTACTTCCTCAGGAATGAAGGGTATTTTTTGCGGTTCCAGTACTGGATTAATTCGATAGCGTTGTGGCTGTAATTGACTCGCCCCAATAAAGGCGCGAAAACCGTACTGATGCTCTATTTGAATTTTTTCTTGTTTGAGGCTAAAAGCTTCTGTGTAGTCATGACGCTCAAAAAAGTAGAGCGATCGCAATTCTTCTAAAATTTCTAAATACAGGGATGGCTCATACTGGAGTTCACAGACTACCTTAGCCCATTCTAAATTATTAATTGCTTCTTCCCACTCCCCAAGATGCCTCTGTGTCCTGGCTAGCATTAACAGATACCAACTTTCCTGGCGACGGGTAACTTCTGTGGTTTGTTCTGCAATTGAAAGGGCTGTGTTGACTAATTCATGGGCTAGTACCCAATTTGATTGGGAAGCGGCTACATCTGCTAAAAAGCCGTAATCTTGAGCAACTTGGGCTTGATTACCATAATTTTCATGTAGCTTTAAAGATTTTTGGGCTAATTCTTCTAATTCTTCCCACTCTTGTAAGCGTTGCAGCATTTCGCAAGCAGGTAAGATAAATTTAGCTACTAAATCTTGTCTTTGTGCTTCCTCTAATATCTCTAAGCATTTTCTAAACCAAAACAGCGCATCTTGCCAGTATTTACTATCAGCACCTTGATATAAGTCTGCCATGCGGCGATAACACAAGCCAAGATGGAACACTACCACAGCTTGTCGCAGAAGTGGTGGCGAAGCTAATTTTGGTGGATGGGGAGAATATACTTCTAAATTCTCTTGTAAATCTCCAAATCCACTTTCTTCAGAACCTACCTGTTGCCACAGTTCTAAGCTTCTTTGATAATGAAATAAAGCATTATCGACTTGATCGTTGGCGTATTCATCACGCCCCAAAACAAATTCTAAACTTGCTTCTAATTCTGGCTCTAATTTGACTCCATATAGACGCAGTAAATCATTTCTGGCTGACTCAATTTCTCGGCGATTTTGGGATTTAGGAGCTAAATCAAGAGCATCATTTGATAAAAATTTATCAGCACCAGATTCTAAAACTTTCGCAAATAAAGATTCAGTTTCTTGGCGGATTAAAGCAATTAAATATTCTTTAGCTAATTCAAATTTAATTGTCGTAGCTGCCCAACTTTTAAAATCAGGAGCTAATCTTGACAGCATTGATGCGATGTCATCTTGTAGCCAAAATATTAGCGGAAATCGAAAAGTAGCAGCATAAATATCTCTGGCTTGATTAACACCAGCCAGAAAATTATCTAGAGCGAGAATTGACTCTAGACCAAAAACCATCACAGCTGATGGTAACGTGTCTTTTGCCACCACAGGATGATCTAAAAATAGTTCTTTGATGATTTGTGTATGTAAAGCATTCGTTGATGGTGGCAGAAATATTTCTCGAATATAGATATCTTTAGTTAGTAAGCGAAGATTGCCCAACATTTGCTCGCGTAATTGCCCATAATTACATCGGACTAAAATCAAAGCAAATTGGCCTTTAGAGAGCTTGATTGCCCGAACCATCCTTTGTAGAGCATGTTGATTATCATTAACGATAGCTGCTGTAAATTGCCACTTTGTCATAAATAAAACCAGGGCGATAAAAGAAGAAAAAATTACACATTAAGCAGCCGAAATACTTAGCAAAGCTAGGTTTTGGATTTGGGGAACAATTACAACGAGTAGCTAGTTCAGGGTGGCGTCAATCAAGCCACTAGTGATGGCTAAGAAGCATTGGCGCAAATTTTTTACAATATTTTTTAAATATTGATTTGCATTGCTTATTTATTTTGCTGCCAAGTCAGGACTTTTTCTGTTTCTGCTAATGCGGGACTAATACCAAACCAACGTCCTTGAGGATCTCGGTATTCAAAAAGATACATACTGCGTAGTAAGCTTTGGTAGTCAGACTCGCCTTTAACGCTTTGCTGCTGCACTACTTCAAATAGTAATTTCCACTGATATTCATCAATAGCTAACAACAGGTCATCTCGATAGTCTTTGATGACTGCTTCTAAGCATTCTCTAGAAAACGGCGGATCTTGTCTTTGTAAGCAACTGTACAGCAGACCTAATAAGTTACGAATGTGACCGCCACTGACACGACATATCCGACATAGGGTATCTCGATCATCAAATAAATCTGTAATTAATTCAGATCTTTCATCCCAAGGAACTTCTGGAAAAGCTCTGGCTAAAACCAGCTGGCGCAAAAGTGACATTCCTGGCTCTGAGTCTTCACCATTTCTTTGACGCACCAGTACCATTGGTAAAACTTTTGGCGCGATTCCTCCACCTAAGCGATTTTTGAGAGTTTCGTACTCGTTAGAAAAAATCAAGGCTAGGGGAATGGTATAGACTAAATGGCATTTGAGTCGGCGTAACTGCTCTCCTCGGTCAATAAACAGATACTCTGGTTGGGTGCGTCCAGAAGCTACAGGACGCATATCTACCCTATCTAGGTTATCAACGATGACTACTAAGCCTTTTTGACCGCGTTGTTTGAGCTGTTCAACAGATTTTTCTAATATCTCCTCGTTAATTGCTTGCAAAATACTGTTAGTGCGTGGCTCTAGATATTGCCTTAATTGATTGCGCATCTGGGCGCTATCTTTAGTTTTGGCAGTAATTTTGGCAATACCTAGAGATAATTCTGCTTGTCCAGATAATTCTATGGGAGTTTGTAAAAAATCTCCGATTTCTTTGAATAAGTTGGTAAAGTAACCCGGTTTGAGTTTGATACCAATTTTTTCTAAACTGACACTGACTTGACGAGCGACACTCAGCAATATATCGCTGACATCAATATCCGCCATATCTAGGTCTTGACTGGATTCAAAATAAACTACATGAAATCCTGCTAATTCCAGCTCTGCTTTGAGACGCTGTAACTCTGTGGATTTCCCACAACCAATATGACCTGTAAATAACTGACAGGTTGGCTCATCAGGGGAAATCCGGGTGATAGTACGTTGTAGTTCTTCAACTATTTTGCAACCACGTACATCAGAAAAATCTATATAGTACTGCTTATCCAGTACATCACCCATATTGAGTGTGTAGCTAGGGTTACATGCTTTATAAAACCGTGACAAATTTAGGGTCGTTCTCATGTAGATGCAGATGTAGATTTAGATCTGGTTTTATTTTGTATCTTTTGCTATCGAAAAATCTCTATCTAATATAGAGGTACGTAAGTAATGCATAGACAATAATTGTCTATTCTTGTCTAGTGGAAGACATATATCAAAGGGCTTTCTCCGAAAAAGTTGTTGAAGACATCGCTACAAACAAATATCGGTAGATTACTTCAAGCTAGTTCTTCCTTATACGTTATGTGTATCTGTCATTTGTACAGCTGCTATTGAGCTTTTGACAATCTCTGGTCTATAGTTGATTAGGCAAAAAGCGCAATAACTAAGTTTATATGTAAAAAAAGTTACTATTTCCTCGCAGATTGTTATACATATCATTTTGCGTTATTTTTGTCAATACAAGCACCAAAAATATTTATATTTAAATTAATAATTTGTAATTATCTGCAAAAAAAACTCAGATGTCTATATGTTCTAACGGCTACCTAGTAATATTTTCCGATTAATAAGCTTTGACGCGCTTAGACTTATATATTGATATTAAGGCTGTTTGATATCTTGCACCTACACTATATAAGGGTGAGCGATACAAATTAAGCTTGCCTACACAGGTTAATAAACTTAGTTTTTCGTTTTATTGCTAAAATTTAATGTTTATTGAAAATAATTAACTCTGTATAAATACTTTGGTGCAAGATGCAATCTGTTGGGTGCAGTCTCTAGTCCAAGTTAGCCTTTGACTCTGGACTTTTGACAATATGAGGACAAAATCGACTCTGTCAAGTACAGCATATTTTAGGTAAATGAGGTACGCGCTTCGGGGCATGGTAGTGCCAGTGCCCCTACAATCAACGATCGTTTCTACCTCACCAACTGGCAATCTGCTGTATGTAGATGAAAGTTGAAAACTAAGCTCTTGACAAAGAGTTGAGAACTGAAAAAAAGTAGCGATCGCTCTAACAAATCCTAAGCATTAATACTTAATAAGTTGAATGTATATATACAGATACATTAAATATTTTCAGACGGCTACTGTAGATTTTTTAGCAGATAATGGCTGTGACCCTACAGTCAAAAGGTTACATGAGAATTAAAATTAGCAGCGCTAACTTTTCGATTCCCATTTCCTCGTGCCACAATCCTAATGTAGTTGCGGTAAATTGTTACTCAAACGTGAAAAAAGTCTTGAGAATCAAGGCTACAACATGCCAACAGAGTTTACTAAAATTAATTGACCCTCCCTTGGGTATCAATAATTTTGACGCTCACCCACAATTGAGGTTTTAATGGCTGGCTTAGTATCAGTGTCCCCTATGGATTTAGCCCAACGTCGTCAAAAATTACGGCGACAGCAGCAGATGAGAATTATTCAGACTATTTGGCGAACCTTTGCTATTAGTAGTCTGGCAGGATGTTTGCTTTGGATAGCAATTCAACCAATGTGGGTACTCAATTCGCCTAATCAAATTGCTGTCAAATCAGCGAATCAATCACTGTCAGAAGAGACAATGCGATCGCTACTCGCTATTTCCTATCCTCAGTCTTTATGGCGGATTCAACCAGCTGCGATCGCAGAATCATTGAAGCAACAACCCACCATTGCACAAGCAATTGTGACGCGCCGTCTGTTCCCCCCAGGATTAATTATTGAAATCCAGGAACGAGTACCTGTAGCGTTTACTCAAGCTACTCACAGTACAAATACTGAAAATAGTAACAAACAAGAATCTGTAGGTTTAATAGATGCTAGCGGAGTTTGGATACCTTTAGATAAATACAGAGCGTTGAATTCTACTGGTACATTACCTAGTCTCAAAGTCATTGGCAAACCAGAACAATATCTACCTTACTGGAGCCAACTTTATCTGTCTGTGAGTCAAAGTTCCGTCAAAGTTACAGAAATTGATTGTCAAAATCCCACAAATTTAATTTTGAAAACCGAACTAGGAAATGTACATCTAGGCCCGCCTAGCTCCCATTTAGCCGAACAAATTAAAATGCTAGCTCAAATGCGCTATTTACCTAGCAAGTTGAATTCTAGCCAAATAGAATACATTGATATCAAAAACCCCGAAAATCCTTTAGTACAATTGAACCAAAAAAAATTAAAAGTAAATATCCGAACTCCCTAAACAGATGTTGCGGGTTTTAATGTACACAAAGCTGTGATTAACTGAATAATTATATGCCGCTAAATATATTTATTATTTTTTTAGATTTCAGTGCCCAATCAGGCAATCAGCTTTAACTACCCAATAACATGAGAGGGGAATTTACAAAACCTGCCCTAGTCAGTAAAAGCATCTCTATTTTTACTTTAACATTTAGCCATAGGGTAGAAAGTTTTCGCCAGACTAGCTTGAAAATGGGCATGGGGCATGGGAAAGAGAGATTTTCTTGTGAATGGCTAACTTGAAAATAGCGTTGACGGTTGACTATTGACACTTCGACAAGCTCAGTGCGGCGTGGTTGACTGTTGACTCTTAAGAGCGATTTTCGTATTTTGTTGTGAGATTTTCTCGTGACAATTTACCCGATGTGTCGTCAGCTTTGGTTGGTGAAAACTGGGGACATTTTATCCTCACCCTAAACTATCTAAGTTAGATAGCTATTTGGCGATATCTGTGCCAGCGACACCAGTAACGATTTCTATAAGGTAGAATATTTCTCCAACCAACGTGAGTTAACAAACTCAACAGCTAATCAATCAAGGTTTGCTATCAATTGACCAGCAACCTAAACATTAACAAGTAGAGGGCAAATTTTGTGTAATCAGGTGCAATCATCTCCAATGGTGAAACCTATTAAAAATATTTCTCAATCAGACACAAAGCCTGACAACCTGTCTTTACAAGTTGTACGGTCTGAGTGTAATTTTGGGTGTAGATTCACTTGTACTGTAGTTATATGTATATTTAAACACTGTTGTATTTGTGAGTTAGTCAAATTTAATATTGGTAATAATTTCTTTAACCAGTATTTTTCTTTGAAAGGAGATTATAAAATATACAAAATTAATTTTTTGAGAGTGGCGATCGCCAGAAAAAAAATCAATACTGTAAGTTGTAAAATTAGTAACCGTTCTAATTTATTAGTAATCGCGGGAGAAAACCATTGGCAACAGCAAATTCAAATCAAGCTAAATTACCAACCTAAGACTGAAAATATTAATCATAGACTGAAGTTATACAGATCATTTTTAAGTAAATATAGGTATACTTCTCTAGAACTAGTTGTGCGATCGGCTGCGTTCCTGGCTGATGCCGTAGCGAAATTTCGCACTCTTCATCCTGTTAGGGTTGGAAGTAGTGAGAACAATAAAGAACACTGTCATGATTTATGGCAGTGTCAAACTATAGTTGACTCTTAGGTGAGTAACACCTGAAAAAGTCGTTTATCTACCTTTCACAAATCCAATGACACTTGATAATAACCAAGGGCTTACCTATAAAAACTCCCAATCAGTGGGACAGTCAGGGTTTTCACTGGCTGTTAACTCGACCAATCCTTTTAATCACTCAGGGCTGAACTTTGGACAAAATCATGACGGTAAAAAGATGACCTCTGAAAGTAACCGCATTGGAGAGATTGTTCCTGGTAGAGTTGCCAACATCAAAGTGATTGGTGTAGGTGGCGGTGGTGGTAATGCTGTTAACCGCATGATTGAGTCTGATGTCAGTGGCGTGGAGTTTTGGTCTATTAATACAGATGCCCAAGCTCTTACTTTAGCTGGTGCTCCTAGTCGGTTACAAATCGGGCAGAAACTGACTCGCGGTTTAGGTGCAGGCGGTAATCCGGCTATTGGACAGAAAGCAGCAGAGGAGTCGAGAGATGAAATAGCTACAGCTTTAGAAGGAGCTGACTTAGTATTCATCACTGCTGGTATGGGCGGTGGTACGGGAACTGGTGCAGCACCGATAGTTGCAGAAGTAGCCAAAGAAATGGGTGCGCTGACAGTCGGTGTAGTGACACGCCCGTTTGTGTTTGAAGGACGACGCCGTACCAGTCAAGCAGAGCAAGGAATTGAAGGTCTTAAAAGTAGGGTAGATACGCTAATTATCATCCCTAACAATAAGCTGTTGGAAGTGATCCCCGAACAAACACCAGTACAAGAAGCTTTTCGCTATGCAGATGATGTCCTGCGTCAAGGGGTACAAGGTATTTCCGATATCATTACGATCCCTGGCTTAGTTAACGTTGACTTTGCGGATGTGCGAGCTGTGATGGCTGATGCCGGATCGGCACTGATGGGAATCGGCGTGAGTTCTGGAAAATCAAGAGCTAGAGAAGCGGCGATCGCGGCTATTTCTTCGCCATTACTCGAATGTTCGATTGAAGGAGCTAGAGGAGTTGTATTTAACATTACTGGTGGTAGCGATCTCACCTTGCATGAAGTCAACGCTGCGGCGGAAACAATTTATGAAGTAGTCGATCCTAACGCCAATATTATTTTTGGTGCAGTGATTGATGACAGACTCCAAGGAGAAGTCAGGATTACTGTAATTGCAACTGGGTTTACAGGTGAGCCACAAGCAGCACCACAGCAAACAGCTGCTAACACCAGAGTCACCACACCGCCACCCAGAAGACCGGTATCACAACAGCCGCCAACTGTTAGCCCACCTTCTCCTATTCCCGAACCCAAAGAAAAACCTGTCTTAGATATTCCTGATTTTCTGCAACGGCGACGCAACCAACCGAAAAATTAAGCGATCGCCAAATTAATTCTCAGGTCGAACTAAAGACAGTATAGAAAGTGTTAGGTATGGAGTTGATGCCAATCAAGAGTAAATTATTTCGGTTCCATCACTAAGATTGCTAATTAGTGACGAAACTCCTCAACCCTAACCCCAAACCTGATGAAATTGGGCATGAGTCTGCTAGCTCAGATGTCCTCAATTTTGTATGGGATAAAATAGCGAAAATAGAAATTATTTGCCGAAACTTTGGGAAGACTAGCCCCAGGAGAACTGCTCTCACTTGTATGTATTTGCGCTGTGCGATCGGGAAATTACATAGGCATAGGCTTCCCCTAAAGTAGAAGAAACTAAAAAACTCCAGAAACTAAATTATTTTTATTGATAGTTCAGTTGTCATTAGTTATTTCTTTGCGTTATCTAGTAGCGTTTGCTCTGCCCATTGAATAACTTGACTAGCAAGGTTAGTACCATCTAGTCTGTCGATTTCCCGAACTCCAGTAGGACTAGTAACGTTAACTTCAGTCAGGTAACCGCCAATCACATCAATACCCACAAAAATTAAGCCGTCTTGGCGTAATTTGTCGGCTAATTGTCTACAAATTTCCTGCTCTCTGGCGGTAATTTCCGTTTTTGCCACTGTACCACCAGCCGCCATATTATTGCGAAAGTCACTACCGCTAGACAGGCGATTGAGAGCGCCAATGGGTTCGCCATTGAGAAGAATGATTCTCTTGTCTCCCTCTTTTGCTTGTGGTAGGTAGGTTTGTACCATTACTGGTACTCGACCTTGAGAAGTGCTGAGTTCAACAATAGAGTTAAAATTGCGATCGCTTGGTTGTAAAAATAAAATCCCTTCCCCAGCTTTATTCCCTAGTGGCTTTAGCACTGCTGCGCCTTTTGCTTCTAAGAAATTGCGGATAACCAGCTTATCAGCACTCACTATTGTTTCGGGAATTACATCGGTAAACTGGAGGGCGTACATTTTTTCATTCGCCCCTCGGATACCTTTGGGACTGTTAATGACTAAGGTTTTGTTTTGGTCGATATAATCCAAAATGTAAGTTGCATAGAGATAAGCATCATTCACTGGTGGATCTGTCCGCATAAAAACAGCATCCATTGTTTCTAAGCAAGTCAACAAGCTTTCTGCATTGCTCAACTTGTACCAAGGATTTGCTGCAAAATAGCGTCCTTCCACCAGTTGAACTGGAGTAATTTCTACGCGCTGTAAAATAGCCCAGGCTTTTCCTTCTACTACAGTCAACAGATTAGCCTGCGTTATCCACACTTCATGTCCGAGTATTTGCGCTGCTTCCATTAAGGCAACACTAGTATCGTGACATGGATCGAGCTGATGGATGGGATCGATGATAAAAGCTAGTTTCACGCTTTTTGCCTCAAGCACCAGGAAATTTAAAGTTATTCAATTTACATTATCCCTTGATGTTCAGACTGATTTGCACTTCCTTGTGTAGTAAATAAAGCGTAATTTTCATCATTCATCTATAAACTATTGCTAGCTACAAGTAACTCATCTAGCTTACCTTGACGATCTAAAGCATGAATATCATCACAACCACCAACATGATCGTCGTTGATGAAAATTTGAGGCAAAGAGCGTCTTCCATTAGCTCTTTGAGCCATTTTATCCCTTGCTGTCTCATCACCATCGATGCTGTATTCAATAAATTCAACGCCCTTGGTAATTAGCAAATTTTTAGCGCGGATACAAAATGGGCAAGTCCTCCAGGTATAAATTTCTACTTTTGCCGCCATAACTTCCTCGATTAGTTTGAATATTCTTAATTTTAGACCTTTGCCAGTATTACCGTCTTTGAGTTCAGTTAAAAGTCACAATAATTTTATTTTTATACAAATAAAGTTTAGTCAATAGTCGATAGATTTTTAGCTATAGACTCTTGACTAATTGTATGTTTGCACCAGGTTTTCTTAATAAATCGATATTATTCCACTTTAAATAGTTATAGCCTCAGCAACTATACGGTGATTACTCAGCGATATTAATTTTATTTCAGTATTAACCGATATCATCAATCTAGTTAAAACTCGTTCATTTTGAAACCTGGAGTAGTGTGGGCAGCGTTCGACTGAGCAATCACGCCGAAGTCTTGCCCGCTACGAAGAGTAGGGAGCAAGATGCTCCCACTACTTTTAAAACGATGGTTCTCAAAATAGATGTGGTTTATCTAGTCGTAAAAGTTACGAGAAAGTTATGTTCCCCTAAATTGTTACTGGTAGAGTTGAAAATTTAAATTAGGGACTTCCAAATAAAAAAATATACAACTATTTATTGTGGGGTGGGCGTCTCGCCCGCCCATAGTCAAAGGCGGGCAAGACTTCGGCGTGAGCGCTCAGTCGAACGCTGCCCACCCCACAAGATTGGATAATTTATTTCTTGGAAGTCCCTTACCATTTGATTGTTAAAGCCCAGCAAAAAATAGATAGGCTGGGCTTTGTCCAGCCTGTAATTTTGAAAGCGTCTTTTTCTTACTCACAGAGTATAGTTTAAACTTTTGCTAGGCGCTTCTTGTTCAAGACTTTGAGGGCACTCATTGCTACTAACGCCAGGGCAGCAGTTGTACTAGGTTCGGGTACACTTCTAGCGATAACTTTGAAATCAGGGCCGTTGTAATCTGCGTTAGCACTTACTTGAATGCCTTTAATACCCTTGCTAGCTTGTTCATCGTTTAATCCTAGTTCCTTGAGGCTTACCCCCCAAGAACCAACTTTTTGAGCAGCACCAATTTCAGTCGTGTCAATCTGGTAACCTGCGTCTTTCTGACCGTCACCTCTTGTCAGTTTCAGAAAGTTCCCAAGTAAATTGCCATTTTCATCAATTGCTTGAATACCCAAATCACTATTCTTATTCCGTTCCCAAAAGAAGAGGTTGTCTAAACCAGAAGCATCTTGCCTAATAGTAGTGTCAAACCAAAGGTTCATTTTAAAAGACCCGCTATCTTCAGTATCAATAATGTTGTTGAGGTTATTGTTACCCAAGTAAGCAGCAATTCCCTTAGCATCGGGATTTTCCTCGACTTCTATACCTTTGGGTTTAGAAGCTTTATCACCTCTATCTGTACTGGCTGCACCAAGAGTATTCTGGGTTTTTTGATCATTTTCCAGAATATTAACCCTATTAACAAAGGAAAAATTAGAAAATGTCTGGTCTTTTCCTTGCTTATCTTTTTGAGTAATAGATTGTAACCAAATATCTCCCTGAGAGATATTTTGAGGATAGTTAGAGTAGCTAACATTTGTTTTAAAATCTGCTGCTTGAGCAGATGGGGCAAGCAGTAAACTGCCACCAAAAGATATCAAAATTAAGGTGGATATGCGTTGAATGCTCATAAAATTTTTTGTGGTTGTCATACATCAAGCTGTTACGTTTTGCCTGTAATCTCAAAAGATATGATTTTCTCACTGGAATCCAGCCAAAACTTGGCAAATTTTTATCACAGAGTTTTGTAATTGTTGGGTACTGTCAACACTGATAGTTTCAGTGAAGGCTACGGCTAAGTTAGTGATGAATATAAGTTGCCACAGATCGTGACAGATAGTCTAGAGTTTTAGACATATTCATGAAATTTTTAATTTAGGCATTTAAAACCATCGGATTTTATGGAATAGTTCCTGTTGGTGTAAGAGTGCCAAGTGACTTTTTTGAGAAAACCAACAGTAAAATAACAGGTATAATTAACTGAATTATTGCTCGGATAAGAATATCTGGCTTTTCAACTAGTCATATTCTCTAGCCCTGAATGTTAGGGTAAGCTACATCCTTATTAAACTTAATTCAGTATATATAGCAATCCTATTTGATATACGAACAAAAAGGACAAGGGAGACAAGGGGGAGAAGGAGGACAAGGGAGATAGGTGTTTGTAACTCTTAAACGCATTACTATATATAGCAATCCTATTTCATGGTTACAAAATATCGGTTTTGGCTGTTGATTGTTGACTATTGACTGTCAACGCTTAACAGTCAACAACTCTAGATGTAATACCAATTGGAAAAAAGAATGCGACAGATTGTAGGGGCACTGGCAATGCCATGCCCTCTAGAATATTTTGATGTGTAGCAAAGATTATTGAAATTGGTATAATATTTCATAAATCATTGACGATTTCTATAGCAATACTGATAGAAAGATGCAATATACACGGCAGTTTAAACTGTTATCTTTCTCCTGTAATTAGTCAAACAATAGAGCGATTAACCCAGCCGTTAATAGTGAAGCGGCTATCTGCAAAAACTCTAGAGGGGCAAACTACAGGCAGTACTTCATGCATATAGTGACTGAGAAAAAATACAATACTATTATTTCGAGGCTCGACTTTTTGAAAAGAATCGGCATTTACATAAAAGCTATTGGCAATTTTGCTATCGTAAATCAGCAATTCTCCCCCTGAGAATTTTTTAGGTTCTTGATAAAAATAATAAACATAAGTAATTTCTCTCAGGCTAGTTTCTGGGCTACCATTATCATTATGAATTTTGTAATAATTACCATCATTATGGGCAGTGAGTTGGCTTTCAATATAATTGCTCGTAAATGCAGGTATTTCTAATTTATCTATGACTTCAGGTAAAACAGCTGCTATTTTCTGCAAAATTAATTGAGAAAAATCTGGGAAATAATAAAGCACCTTTGATTGACGATAATTTACTTCATTGGTAGAAGTACTGGTATTTACAAAGTTTGCTTCTTGTTGGCAAACATATTCGAGTAGTTGCTGATGTTCTTCTGAAGTGAGAAAGTTATCTATTTGTAGATATTTAGATGGCAAAATATTGATATTTTCACTTGCTACTATATTTGTTGTTGGTGGGCAATTTTGGGCTTCTATAGTCATAATTATTAATATGTGTAGACAAAATATTTACATTTACAGCAGATTGCTAGTTGGTGAAGTACAGACTATATCGTTGATTGTAGGGGCACTGGCACTGCCATGCCCCAAAGCGCGTACTTCATTTACCTGAAATCTGCTGTATATAACGGGAGCATCCCAAATGTGCAAAAACGCCCTCACCCTATAAGGGTGGGGCTAGAAATACGAAGCCTGCCTTCGCAGGCTAAAAGTTTGATAGCCTGCGAAGGCAGGCTTTGTTGGTATAGCAATACGCTAGAAGGATATTGCGTCAAAATTGGGATGCTCCCTATATAACAAATGCCGTAGTTAAATATAACTACAGCATTTTAACTAAAAGACAAAATTTACTAAATTTTTAGTATTTACCGCGAGTCAACAGCATATTGAATCAGCTGGGTTAAGCGATGGCGTAGGGTTTCCAATCCTAAACGCTGGCTAGCAGATATAAATACTGCTAAAGGAAACTCTTCTCGTGCTAAGGCTAGGGTTTCGCTGTTGACTTGGTCGATTTTGTTAAAAACCACTAGTGCTGGGCCTGGAGTCACGGGCATTTGGGCGAGAATGTCTCTAACTGAGCGAATATGGCTCAACCAAGCTGGATGAGACAAATCGACTAAATGCAGTAAAGCATCTGCTTCTGTGACTTCTTCTAAGGTAGCGCGAAAAGCATCCATTAGTGAGGCTGGTAATTCATGTATAAATCCTACTGTGTCTGTCAGTAGAATCTCTTGGGTTTCACCTGTCTCGGCTTGGGAAATTACTAGACGGCGCGTGGTAGGATCAAGAGTCGCAAATAGCTGGTCGGCTGTATATACCTCCGCATTGGTGAGGGCATTGAGCAAAGTTGATTTACCAGCGTTGGTATAACCAACCAAAGCTACTGAGGGGACTTCTCGATGCTGTCGGCGTTGGCGTAACCGGGAACGATGGGCTTGCAACTGGTTGACTTCTTGTTGCAATCGCGAAATCCGTCGCTGAATGGCGCGGCGTTCAGTTTCTAGTTTGGTTTCACCAGGGCCTCGAGTACCGATACCACCCCCTAATCGGGACATGGCTTGCCCTCTACCAGTCAGGCGAGGCAGCATATATTCTAGCTGTGCTAGTTCGACTTGTAATTTACCAGCACGGGACTGAGCGCGTTGGGCGAATATATCTAATATGACTTCGGTACGATCGACTACCCGAACGCCTATTTGGGCTTCTAAGTTGCGGACTTGGGCGGGTGAGAGATCGCGATCGAAGACGACGAGAGTTGCGCCTAAAGTTTGGGCTGTTAGGGCGACTTCTTGGACTTTACCTTCGCCAACGACTGTTTGAGGATGAATCCGCGATCGCTTTTGTTGTACTGTCTGTAAAACATCGCCCCCGGCTGTATCTACTAACCGTGCCAATTCCGCCAAGGTATCGTGGAATTCTAAATGACTCTTTTCGTCTGTCATCACTCCCACAATTAACACGCGATCGTGGTCGATATCTACTTGCTGGGCAACAAATTCTCGCTGAAATTCAGCTTCCAGATTTTCCACTAAATCGAGAAAATCCTGCTGTGTTAATTCATCCAAACTCATTGGTGGCGATACATTCCAGCTTGGCGACTGCACACCACTCGACCCAACTTTAGATAAATTCCCACTGGCCAGCACAGCCTGAGATTCCTGGGGTGTCAGGTGAGCTAAATAAGCTTCTTTGACGTAGCCAGTAGCGCCGCCACCTCGACGGGTAAATCCCGTGCCGGTAATATTTAGTACTACCAATGCATCTAAACGTTGCAAAGCCATCGCTGTCAGCGCCCCTTCATTGGGTGGTTCTGACTTGAGATGAGTGGCAATGCAACGAATACCGCTAAGTCGTTCTGCACCATAACGGGGCAATTCTAGCGGTGGGATTTGCGTCTGACGCGGTGTGCCTACCCCTACACGAATCACTTGTCCGCGACGGTTGAGGTAGGCACACACAGGCTGATTTATCTCTGTACTGATTGCTGCCAGTCGCTGAGAAAACTCGGACGTACTGATGCGATCGCCCGGTATGCGCTGGTGGTACAGCCGCTGTAGTTGCTTCAGCTGGCTGGACTTTAAACCTTGGAGATTTCCATAGATAGTCTCTATAGGCGTTTATGACCAGTTAATGGCCCTCCGAATCCTTCTATTGTTTATTTTACAACATGCCAAAAACAGCAAACTCTATCTTCTGGGGTTTGCACTGTGCTTTAATTACATCTAGTTTGAGGCTGGGAATGAAGGCAGTCTAGATGAAACAAAATTTCATCGCCATGTATGAAAGATAAGGGAGACAAGGAGGACAAGGAAGAAATAAATCTTTCAAGTCAGTCAATCACGGGAAAATCCCACAACCAAGCATGAAAGTATGATATTTTCCCAAATGGTACTCCAAAACGAGGTTGTGGTTCACTAGTGCAACATTAGCCT
>NZ_CAWPNJ010000033.1:0-101811 GCF_963889195.1 Calothrix sp. FACHB-168 | reverse complement strand
TGCTGAAACTCCAGGATTGAATTTAAATAATCAGGAATCAGTTGCTGATAGTGAACTAGATTTTGGTGGATTAGATGCATTTGATAACCCAGAATTAACTGTTGGCGAACCTCCAGTATTAAATTTGGATAATCAGGAATCAGCAGTTGATAGCGCATTGGATTTTGGTGGATTAGATGCATTTGATAACCCAGAATTAACTATTGCTGAAACTCCAGCTTTAAATTTAGATAATCAGGAATCAGTCGCTGATAGCGAACTAGATTTTGGTGGATTAGATGCATTCGATACCCCAGAATTAACGGTTGGCGAACCTCCAGTATTAAATTTGGATAATCAGGAATCAGCAGTTGATAGCACACTGGATTTTGGTGGATTAGATGCATTTGATACGCCAGAATTAGCTGTTGGGGAAACGCCAGTATTAAATTTAGATAACCAGGAATCAGTTACTGATAGCGAACTTGATTTTGCTGGATTAGATGTATTTGATACTCCAGCAACAACTGCTGAAACTCCAGGATTGAATTTAGATAATCGGGAATCAGCAGTTGATAGCGCACTTGATTTTGGAGAATTAGATGCATTTGATACGCCAGAATTAACTGTTGGTGAACCTCCGGTATTAAATTTAGATAATCAGGAATCAGTCGCTGATAGCGCACTGGATTTTGGAGAATTAGATGCGTTTTCTACTCCAGAATTAGCTGTTGGTGAACCTCCAGTATTAAATTTAGATAACCAGGAATCAGTCACTGATAGCGAACTTGATTTTGGTGTATTAGATGCATTTGATACTCCAGAATTAGCTGTTGGCGAACCTCCAGTATTAAATTTAGATAATCAGGAATCAGTCGCTGATAGCGAACTGGATTTTGGTGGATTAGATGTATTTGATACGCCAGAATTAGCTGTTGGGGAAACCCCAGTATTAAATTTAGATAATCAGGAATCAGTCGCTGATAGCGAACTGGATTTTAGCAGATTAGATGTATTTGATACGCCAGAATTAACTGTTGGCGAACCTCCAGTATTAAATTTAGATAACCAGGAATCAGTCACTGATAGCGAACTAGATTTTGGTGGATTAGATGCATTTGATACGCCAGAATTAACTGTTGGCGAACCTCCAGTATTAAATTTAGATAACCAGGAATCAGCAGTTGATAGCGCAATGGATTTTGGCGAATTAGATTCGTTCGATACTCCAGCAACAACTGCTGAAACTCCAGTATTAAATTTAGATAATCAGGAATCAGTTGCTGATGGCGCACTAGATTTTGGTGGATTAGATGCATTCGATACCCCAGAATTAACTGTTGGCGAACCTCCAGTATTAAATTTAGATAACCAGGAATCAGCAGTTGATAGCGCAATGGATTTTGGCGGATTAGATGCATTTGATACTCCAGAATTAACTGTTGCTGAACCTCCTGCATTGAATTTAAATAATCAGGAATTAGCAGTTGATAGCGCACTGGATTTTGGCGGATTAGATGTATTTGATACTCCAGCAATAACTGCTGAACCTCCAGTATTGAATTTAGATAATCAAGAATCAGCAGTTGATAGCGCACTGGATTTTGGCGGATTAGATGCATTCGATACTCCAGAATTAACTGTTATCGAACCTCCAGTATTGAATTTAGATAATCAAGAATCAGCAGTTGATAGCGCACTGGATTTTGGCGGATTAGATGCATTCGATACTCCAGAATTAACTGTTGACGAAACTTCAGGATTAAATTTAGAGGCTGAATTAGCAGAACATAATCTAGATGTAAATTATGCCGAAATTTCTGATTTACAACAGTTTCCAGCTAACTTAGAGTTAGAGGAAAGTTTGGAGACGGTTGCTGATAATACAGAACTAAGTTTAATTGATGAATTATCAGAAACCGAAAATACTCTACAAGAATTCGCTGGACTAGAAGATTTATTACAAGAAAATACAGCGACTCCAGAAAATTCGATTGAATTAAATTTAGAGGAACAACCTGAAGCGGAAAAAATAGGTGAACAAGATAATCTTGTTGTTGCTAATAATAATTTAGAAGTGGCATCAGAAGTTGGGGCGGTAGATGAATTTGCAGACTTAGAAACATTATTAAAAGAGGAATTTACATCCCCCATACCTGATGAAGATTTTGCAGCGCTAGAAGCATTATTAGATACACCGAAAGATGACAATAATTTGCTGATACCTGCGCCTGTCTATCCACACAAACAGCAACCAGTTACACCAGCTAATTCTAGTAACTCTGTCAGCGTACCAGAAATAGAAGATGAATTTGGTGATTTAGAGAAGTTGTTAGCGGAAGCCGATCAAACAATATCGCACTCACCATCTATCAAACCAAATGCGAACAAAACACCACGCCCATCTACTCGTCGTCCAGCTAGATTTGAAGAAACGATGAAGGTTCCAGTTAAACAACTGGATGATATGAGTAATTTAGTTGGGGAATTGGTAGTAAATCGTAATACTTTAGAGCAGGATCAAGAACGCTTGCGACAATCATTAGATAATTTGCTGATTCAGGTGCAGCAGCTATCTGATGTTGGGGCGAGGATGCAAGAATTGTATGAGCGATCGCTTTTAGAAGCCTCACTGTTAGCTACCCGGAAAAATAAAGAAACTGATGTATCTGCTGGGGATTCCAATTCTGAGAGGGGTTTTAGCGAACTGGAAATGGATCGGTTTACGCCTTTCCATACTTTGTCTCAAGAAATGATTGAAATGATTGTCAGGGTACGTGAGTCAGCGAGTGACATCGACTTTGTGACGGAAGAAACTGAACGAGTAGCAAGACAATTCCGACAAGTCACTACCCAACTCCAAGAGGGATTAACTAGAGCGCGAATGGTGCCATTTTCCCAAGCTATTGACCGCTTGCGGCGTGGTGTGCGGGATAATGCGATTAAATATGGCAAGCAGGTAGAGTTAGTCATTGAAGGTGGAGACACCTTGATTGACAAGATGATTTTGGATCACCTGACAGATCCATTAACTCACATGTTGAATAATGCGATCGCTCACGGGATTGAAACGCCAGAAGTACGACAAGCTGCTGGTAAAAAACCTGTAGGTGAAATTACTATTCGCGCCTTCCACCAAGGTAACCAAACTGTCATTTCTGTGGGTGATGACGGTGCAGGTATCGATACAGAACGCATTAAAGCTAAGGCGCTGAGGTTGGGTATGCTCACGCCTGAAGAAGCAAAAGCCATAACACGCATAGAAATCTACGATTTACTCTTCCAGTCTGGCTTTAGTATTAAAGACAAAGCCGATGAAATTTCTGGGCGCGGTGTGGGTATGGATGTGGTGCGCTCGGAAATTAGCGAAATTCGCGGTGCAGTTAACACCGATTCTACCTTGGGTAAAGGCACAACCTTTACAATTCGGTTACCACTCACCCTGAGTATTTGTAAAGCGCTGTGCTGCGTTTCTGATAGAGCCAGAATTGCTTTCCCGATGGATGGTGTTGAAGATACCTTAGATATCCCCGTTAAAAACATCCAAGAAACTGCTGATGGACAATCATTTATTGCTTGGCGGGATACAATCTTACCATTCCGTCCCCTCAAGGAAATTTTAGCTTTCAACCGTCAACTTAGTCGCGGTAACGTTTACGGCGGTAATCGTGATGATGACATGGTTTCTGTAGTTGTAGTGCGATCGGGAAATAATATGATTGCCCTACAAATCGATCAAGTACTGAGCGAGCAAGAAATTGTAATTAAGCAATTTGAAGGGCCTGCTCCTAAACCCTTGGGTGTAGCTGGTGCTACAGTCTTAGGTGATGGGCGGATTATGCCGATTGCTGACGTACTGGAAATCATCGATATCTTCCAAGGACGGATGTTGAAACAAACTGGTGGTAGTATTTGGCAACAGAAGACTACCCCACCTGTACCAGAAGTCCAAGTGGTGAAAATTGATCCAACTGTGCTGATTGTTGATGACTCAATTACAGTCAGAGAGTTACTTTCCCTCACCTTTAACAAGGCTGGTTACCGAGTAGAACAAGCCCGCGATGGACAAGAAGCTTGGGATAAACTCCGCTCTGGATTACCTTGTGATATCGTCTTCTGTGATATTGAAATGCCACGCTGTGACGGACTGGAGTTACTTTCTCGCATTCAGAAAGATAGCCACCTCAACCAATTACCAATTGCTATGCTGACTTCACGGGGTGCAGATAAACACAGACAAATGGCAATCCAACTCGGTGCTAGCGGTTACTTTACCAAACCTTACCTCGAAGAAGCTCTATTAGAAGCCGCAGTAAGAATGCTTAAGGGAGAAAAGCTAATTCATGGTACTGGTGCGTAAAAGCTAGGGGTTAGGGGCTAGGGGCTAGGGCGTGTTTTCAAACCCCAAACGCCTTCAGGCTGAAGCCTGAGGCTAGACAAACAAAGCCCACCTGCGTGGGCTAAAAACCTTAATTTTTCGTAGTCCGCGCAGGCGGTGAGTCCAGCGCTGCGGGAGGGTTTCCCTCCGCAGGCGACTGGCGAACCCGAAGGGACTTGGTAGAGGTAGCCGCACCCTTGTAGGGTGACGGCGACTTTGAAAACACGCACTAGGAGCTAGGAAAGGGGGATTAATCAGAAATGCCCAATGCCCTATGCCCTATGCCCCATGCCCATTACACAAACCACAATGAATAATTTCATGGTCAAAGTTTCATGGACTCGACTGTTAGCTATATTTTTGGCAACAGTCATCATCTGCCGTTGGGTGCTGCCTGCGGGTGTTGCTAATGCTACAATTTCCAAACAGTTACCTTCACAGGTAGTAGTTGAGAAATTCACAAATGCGGAAAATATAAATAGCTTAAATAGCAGCCAGTTCCGCAAACACTACGCCCAGCAAAGAGTCCCATCAAAAACTATGCTGACTTACCCCCCCAGCCACAAGAGCGATCGCGTCGATAACTACCACGGTACTATAGTGGCAGATCCTTACCGTTGGTTAGAAAATCCTGATTCGCCAGAAACAAAAGCTTGGATTGAGGCGCAAAATCAACTTACTTTTGCTTACCTCAATCAAATTCCGGCTCAGGAAAAAATCAGACAGCGCCTGACTAAGTTGTGGAATTATGAAAGATATAGTATTCCTTTTAAAGAAGGGGAATCTTTGGGTAATAACTCCCAGGAACGCTATTTTTATTTCAAAAATGATGGGCTACAAAATCAAAGCGTTCTCTATACTTTAAAAACTCTGGATGACCAACCTAAAGTTTTACTTGACCCCAATAAATTATCAGAAGATGGTACAGTTGCTCTTTCTGGGTTATCTATTAGTAATAATAGTCAATTTTTAGCTTACAGTTTATCTACTGGTGGTTCTGATTGGCAAGAGTGGAAAGTCCGGGATATTGAAACAGGTGAAGATTTACCAGACCAATTAAAATGGATTAAATTTTCTAGTGCTTCCTGGACAAACGATCATCAAGGCTTTTTCTACAGTCGCTATGATGAACCAAATGAAAAAAGCCAATTAGAAGATGTTAATTATTATCAAAAACTTTATTATCATCGGTTAGGGACGCCACAATCGGCAGATATACTAATTTATCAGCGTCCTGACCAGAAAGAATGGGGTTTCAATGGTTATGTTACGGAAGATGGCAAATATTTAATTATCTCAGTTTGGTTGGGAACTGATTCTAAAAACTTAGTTTTTTATAAAGACTTAACTAATCCTGATGCTGAAGTTGTTGAACTAATTAATCAATTTGAAGCTGATTATAGTTTTATTGATCGTGACGATCATATATTCTATTTCCGCACAGATTTAAAAGCACCGCGTGGTAGATTAATTGCTATTGATATCAACAAACCAGCACCAGAATATTGGCAGGAAATTATCCCCCAAGCAACAGAAACTTTAGAAGATGTGAGCATACTTAATAATCAGTTTGTTGCTGATTATTTAAAAGACGCTCATAGCCAAATTAAAATTTTTGATATCAAAGGTAAATTTGTCCGTGAAGTAGAATTGCCGGGACTGGGTTCAGTCAATGGCTTTGATGGTAAGCGCTATGATACGGAAACTTTTTATAGTTTTACGAGCTTCACGACACCAGGTACTATATATCGCTATGATATGGTAACGGGAAAAAGTGAAGTTTTTCGCCAACCACAGGTAGATTTTAAGCCGGAAGATTACGAGACAAAACAAGTCTTTTACCAAAGTAAAGATGGCACAAAAGTGCCCATGTTTATTACTCACAAAAAAGGTATTAAATTAGATGGGAATAACCCTACCTATCTTTATGCTTATGGTGGTTTTAATGCTTCAATGACACCGAGTTTTTCTGTGAGTCTTTTGGTGTGGATGGAGATGGGTGGTGTTTATGCGATGCCAAATATTCGCGGTGGTGGCGAGTATGGTGAAGAATGGCATCAAGCAGGAATGAAGTTGAAAAAGCAAAATGTGTTTGATGATTTTATTGCGGCAGCTGAATGGTTAATTGCTAATAAATATACTAAATCGGCAAAATTAGCGATCGCAGGTGGTAGTAACGGTGGTTTATTGGTGGGTGCTTGTATGACTCAGCGCCCTGATTTGTTTGGCGCAGCTTTACCAGCAGTCGGCGTGATGGATATGTTGCGCTTCCACAAATTTACCATTGGTTGGGCTTGGACTTCCGAATATGGTTCGCCCGATAACCCAGAGGAATTTAAAGCTTTATATGCTTATTCACCGTTACACAACATTAAACCAGGTACAGCTTACCCCGCAACCTTGATTACTACAGCCGATCATGACGATCGCGTTGTACCTGCTCATAGTTTCAAATTTGCGGCGGCTTTGCAAGCAGCTCAGGCTGGTGATGCGCCAGTACTCATTAGAATTGAGACGAAAGCCGGACATGGCGCAGGGAAACCGACAACAAAGACAATTGAGGAACTAACCGATAAATGGGCGTTTTTGGTGCGAGTTTTAGGGATCTAATTGTACAGACGCGATTAATCGCGTCTCCAATGACTAATAACAGCCCTTGCCAAGGATATTTCCTGACGCCAAACTGCTGAATATTGAACCTGCTTATGTTGAAGTTGCAAAATTGCAATAAACTGTTACAGCTTGAAGTTGTAAAATTTTTGTTAATTTGGACGAGCATCCACAGTTTCTCCTCATCCTTTTAAGGTATTCAGCATGACAGCAACCACGCCTAAGGCATCTTCTTCGCTTCCGAATTTTTGTGAAGGTATTCAATATTTTGGGGAAACCTTACCGGGTTTTGAAACTTATGGTGCCACCCCAGCGATAGAATCGGGCAAAGTAGCGATCGCAGATCCTACCGATGCAGCAGCCGTCTATCAAACTATACTTGCTGCCGATGCTTTGCGTTACCTGACACTACAAGTCACAGGTAGTAAAGCTTCTGGACACCCTGGTGGATTTGCTAGCCAAGCGGAAGCTTATGCGGCTCTGGTCATGTTAGGGTACAAAAACATTATTACGGAAGTCGGTCACCACGCTCCCGGATTTTATAGTGCCATGTTCCTCGATCGCTCTTTAGAGGATATGGGGATTTTTACAGTCCAAGAATTGCGCGATCGCTTCCGGGAAAAGCACGGACTTTTAGGTCATCTTTCCGGTTATATCCCTGGTATTCTCGCACCTGCGGGGCCTTTAGGACAAGGGCAACACTTCGCTATGTCCGCCGCACTGCTGCATAAAGACAAGCTTTTCCCCTTCACCGTTGGCGATGGTGGACTAGGCGAACCATATATCATGAGTTCAATGGCGCACTTCCACACCGCTTATCCCCAAACAACCAACTTCTTACCCGTGCTGGTATGGAACGGTTACAGCCAAGAACATCACAGTATGGTTTCCCTGAAAACCAACGCAGAAATGACAGCATATTGGCAAGGTAACGGTTTTGAGGAAGTAGTTCTAGTTGATGCTAAGGAATTTGACGACCAAAACCAAGCTGGCGATTATGTTGATAGTACCGCCTTTTCTTTAGAGCAGCGTCTAGCCTTCACCAAAGCCGTACTTTTGGGAGTCGATAAAGCCGCCCGTTCCGCTTTAGGTGGTAAACTTACCGTTTTTATCATTAAACAACTCAAAGGTGCCGGAGTTCACGCCAGAGGCGCAAAATCCCATAACCTTTATCCCAAAGATACGTTAGATGCTCCCCATATTGTCAGTGCCTTAAAAGAACGTGCGTTACCTGCTTCAGCTTGGGAATTAGTCAGAACCAACGCCGAACGCGCTGGTGGTGGCCCGGCTGCGAAAACAGTTGTCACAGAATTTGAATTACCATTACCAGATTTAGGTGAATTACCTTTAGAAGAATATGCAGTTAGTGGCGAACCGAAAGTTTCCACAACAGCGATGGGAAGATTAGTAGGAATTGTCGGCAAAAAAGATCCCAATTTCTTAGTAACTAATGCTGATGGAAACGAAGCATCAGGAATTGCCAATATTAACCAAGCATTGAAGATTATTCACCCCACAACCGACGATTTATATAATCAAGCACCAAACGGACAAGTTTACGAACCATTGAGTGAAGATGCTTGTGCAGGTTTAGCTGCTGGATTGTCATTAATGGGTGCAAGAACATTGTGGTGTTCTTACGAATCTTTTGCCATCAACGGATTACCAATTTGGCAAACTGTTACTCAAGCAATGGCAGAATTACGCCGCCAAACTCCCTCAACAATTACATTATTTACTGCCGGTGCATTAGAGCAAGGACGCAACGGTTGGACACACCAACGTCCAGAAATTGAAGCTTATTTTGCATCAATGATGCGCAGTGGTAATGTGTTTCCATTATTCCCACCCGATGCTAACAGTATTCAAGTTTGTTATGACTGGGCATTGCAAACAAAAAATAAGGGAATTGTCATTACTGCAAGTAAATCACCCTTACCAATTCGCACCACATTAGAACAAACTCATCAAGGTTTACGCGATGGTGCAGTACTATTGCATGAAGTTCCTGGAGATAAAAAAGTTGTCTTTGCTGTTATTGGTGATATGACATTAATGCCAGTATTTGAAGCAGCAGCTTTTCTAGAAACTGAAGGTATTGGTGCGAAGATTGTTTCTGTAATTAATCCTCGCCGTTTGTATCGTTCTCATGATACCGCTTGGGATACTTGTTCTGAAGCAGATGGTGGTTTCTTAGATGATGCCAAATTTGCCGAATTATTTGATGGTGATGCGTTAATTGCTGTTACTGGTGGCGCGCCGGCGATGTTAGAACCAGTGCTTTTAAGGAGTAATTCTAGACGCGATACTTTTGCATGGAAGCGTGGGGAAACTACAGCTAGTGCGGGTGAGTTGATGGCGTTTAATGGATTAACTGCGGAAGCGTTGACTAAAAGAGCGATCGCGTTAGTGCATTAAGCTGTTCTATATTAAAGTTATATAGCTGGGATGGGCTGTCCAGCCCACCCCACAACAGTTTTATCTCATCAATACAAGTGGAAGCATCGCCCTCACAACACCATCATTCCACCTCAGAACAGGAACGTTCTCGTTTGCAACAGCAACATTTTCACTGGAAATAGGAACGTTCTCGTTTGCAACAGGAAACTTGGAGTTCAGAACACGGAACTTGGAGATAAAAGCTGAATTAGTAAGGTTAGAAATTTGAATTTTACTGTTCTGATTTCAGAGAACCGTGCAAATCTGCTAAATTGTTACCCACAGTCACAGTATAAGGATGATTTATTCCTAACCTGCGCTCAAAAATATCGAAATTTTTAATATACAAGAGTTCGGCTACACTGATAGACTAACAGATAAAATTTTTCCTTGTAGAAGCCATGAGCCTCTGTGTAAACCCTCAATGCTCAAAACCGCAAAATAATGATAATGAGCTATTTTGTTTGACTTGTGGCTCAGAACTGCTATTGAAAGGACGTTATCGGGTAATGCGTCAGTTAGGCGGTGGTGGCTTTGGCTTGACTTTTGAAGTCAATGAGGTGCGTAGTAATACCGCCAAAGTTCTCAAAGTCCTAATTAACAATCAGCAAAAAGCAGTTGAATTATTTCAGCAAGAAGCAGAAGTTTTAAGTCAACTGGATAATCCTGGTATTCCCCACGTTGAGCGTGATGGGTACTTTGTCTATTTTCCCAGAAACAGCCAAACCCCAGTTCATTGTCTGGTGATGGAAAAAATTGTTGGGATAGACTTAGAAAAGTACATGGCAAATTGTGGTTTACGTCCCATTGATCAAGATTTGGCTCTGCAATGGCTGAAGGAATTAGTCACAATTCTAGATGACGTACACAGTCAAAACTTCTTCCATCGGGATATCAAGCCACCTAATATTATGCTGAGAGCGACTGGTGAATTAACACTGATTGACTTTGGGACAGCACGACAAGTTACAGCAACCATTGTCAATCAGCAAGGTGGTGTCACAATGATATCTTCAGCAGGTTACACACCAGTCGAACAGATGAATAGTCAAGCTGTACCCCAATCTGATTTTTTTGCTCTGGGGCGCACATTTGTATTTTTATTGACAGGGAAATATCCGTTAGATGCAGAGATTTATGATGCTCACAATGATGAGCTAGTTTGGCGTAATCATGCAACCCATATATCGCCACTGTTGGCAGATTTGTTAGATGAGATGATGGCGCATAAACCTAAGCAACGTCCAGCTAATACTCAAATGATTTTGCAAAGGTTGGCGGAGATTGAACAGATTTTGCATCCGCCCAAGGTTAGGAGAACAAATCCACCCGGAGTTGCACCAACTCAACAAGTAAATACACCCCAGCCAGAAGTAAAAACTCCAGCACCAACTCAGCCAGAAGCAAAAACTCCAGCACCAACCCAATCTCAACTCGTTGGATGGGGCTTGTGGTTGCAATGGGTATTAGCAAGTACTGTGGCATTGGTTGTAGGGTTGAGTATGTTTGATGTGTATAAAAATTCTGGTAATTTTTTGACTGGTTTCACGTTTATTTGTTTATCACTCTTGTTTGGCGGTGTGCAATGGTTAATACTGAGGCGGCTATTTTCCTGCAAGTGGTGGGTATTGGTAACAGCTTTAGGTATTATCTTGGGGATTTTTGGTTATTTTGTGGTGAATAATGCATTGTCTCTATGGAATCCTTTTGGATTCACTGTTGGCGGAGGTACTGTGTTTGGTGCTTCACTCGGTATAATGCAATGGTTAGTGCTGAGACAGAGAGTTTCCCGTGCTGGCTGGTGGATTGCGGCAAATACAGTGGGTGGTGCGGTTGTATATTGTAACTACTATCATTACTACAACCGGAATCTATATATTCTTGATTTGATTTTCGCATTCGCAGTTTTTGCCATGATTACTGGGGGTGTGCTGGTTTGGCTGATGAGAGAATCTGCAGTGAATACATCGCAGCCACAGGTGATGATTCCGCCACCAAGTCAACCTGAACTCGTTGGATGGGGCTTTTGGCGACAATGGGTGTTGTTAAATTCTCTAGGGGGGTCTTTGGGATTTACTATAGGTATTCCCATCGCAGCACTCATCTTATATGTAACTACTGGTTATTCAGATGGCGAATATTATTCTCAAAGGGATTTTGTCCAGTTGGGTGTGTTGATTACTTTAGAGTCAGCTTTATTAGGCATTACACAATGGCGATTATTACGGCGTTGGCATTTCTCTCAGGATGCTAGGTGGCTTTTGCTAACTGCTGTAGGAGTGTTTTTTGGGACTCCTCTAGGATTTGCATTTGGATATGGTTTTTACTCTTCTGGACAGGAGTTTGTCTCACCCTTTGCAGGTCTTTTGATGGGTGGAGCTTTTTTAGGTATGCTGCAATGGTTCGTATTGCGGCGTTCATTTTCTCAGACTGGTTGGTGGGTACTAGCCAACGCTCTGGGTATTACTCTTGGAGGTATTGTAAGTGTTTTTGTTGCTGTGGCTCTAAGAACAGATCCAAACGACCATGTAAGCTTAAGTCTTTTTGTAACTACTGCTTTGGGTTTCGCTGTTTTCGGTATGATTACAGGAGGTGCGCTCATTTGGCTGATGAGACAGCCTGCTGCAAAAGCGTAAATTTTTGAAATAGTAATTAAGGCGTAGGTTGGGTTGAGGAACGAAACCCAACATCTCAAAACCTTGTGAATGTTGGTGTCAATGTTGGGTTTCACTTCTTTCAACCCAACCTTGTATTTATTGGATAAAAGATATTAATTCAGTCAGAACTAAGGTTAGCGAAATAGGATGGGAGCAAATTTCTATTTGCAGTATCACCGTTGCTGAGTTGTATTTTGGTGCTTATAATTCTCAACGAGTGGTGGAAAATTTAGCTCGTGTAGAAGAATTTATTCAAAATTTACCCGTTGTACCTTTAAATACTCCTACTCTCAAGAAGTTTGGGGAATTAAAAGCAGAACTCCGCAGATTAGGACAACCAATTACTGAGTTTGATTTATTAATTGCTAGTGTTGCATTAACAGGAAATTATATTTTAGTAACTAATAATACTCGTCATTATAGCCGCATTACCGGATTACAACTTGAAAACTGGACTTTACCCTAACAACATAGAAATGTAGTTGCGACTTCATTTGTTCAGCCTTAAATTCTACTAAAATTTAAGCTGAAATGGTATGAACAAAAATCTTTAACAACTCATGTCGGATAAGAAACTAGAAACTTTAATTAACAAGGCTGTAAAAAAGGCACTTAAAAAAGAAATAGGTAAGCTCACAAAGGAAAATCTACCGATTGTTGCTAATCAAACTAATCCGCCATTAGAGAATTTTGTAGAAACTTTTGATACATGGGAAGAGAAAAGTTCTACAGAAGAAATTATTGATAATATATATCCTGCTCGTTATGTTAGTTTGCCTGCTAAGGAAGATGCAGAACTTGAGCGGAAGTTGCGAGAATTAAAGTTTAAACAAGAACTAAGAAAAGATTGGATATTATTTCTGTTAAAAGATGTAATAGTATATTCTGCTACTGTGATTTTTATATTTACTGCGGCTGGTTTTTATTTAGTCACTTTAATTCAGAGATATTAAATTGCGTATTATATCCTGTACTCTGAGTTATACTTAGGGTAAGTAATCAATCATGAAATATCATTTTCGTAGGGAATGAAAATATCAAGGTTGCCATTTAGGATTATCTTCTTGTTGCAGTAGGGTATGGCTATCTATAGATAAAACCAATAAACTATGACTCCCCAAATTCTAGATAAATTGACTACGCTCCGAGAACAGCGCTTTCTGTTACCTGGCTATTACAGTTGGGAGGAATTTGAGAAGATTGAAGCGTTAACAGCAAATGCGCCAGGTTTACGGATAAATTATCTTGATGGATCTATAGAATTCAGAAATCATAGTGAAAAACATGAGATTATTAAAAGTATTTTAGCTATATTACTAGAATTTTACTTTTTTGAAATAAATATAAATTTTATACCTGTAGGTAGTGCTACCCGTCGAGCAAAGGAAAAGAGTGCTTCTTTTGAACCTGATGAATCTTATTGTATAGGTGAGAAAAAAGAGCATCCTGATTTAGCTATTGAAGTTAATATTACTAGTGGCAGTCTCGATAAACTAGAAAAATATAAGAGATTTAAAATTACTGAAGTCTGGTTTTGGGAAAATAATCAGTTATTTTTGTATGGACTAAATAATGATAACTATGAACAAATTACTCAAAGTAATTTATTACCAGAATTAGATATCAATTTATTAGTACGTTGTGTTTTAATGCCTTCAATTATTGAGGCTAGAACAGAGTTTATTAAAGGAATTCGGCAGTAATTTAGCTATCTTCAAATCTCTGTGTTCTCTGCGCCTCTGTGGTTAGATGAATTATAAACTGCTCCAGAGGCGAGAGGCGCAGAATTATGCGATCGCCTACAGCAACATCAAAAGCGATCGCACTCCAGCCAGTCTTATACACAACATCAATATCAGTAAATATTCGTAACTAATTTTACAGGCGACGAAGCAAACTTGCGGAAAGTAGACTCTTTGATATATCCACAAAAAGTTGACTGGATATGACGGCTACTTTGATGGGTAACTCTGCAAACAACTATTTTTGCTTGCTTGTCAGGGTGTTGGATTTCTTCATTCGCAAGTTTTTTGGAACTTAAAAATATGATGGGGTTTTTAATATTTTTGGTTGTTGTAGTTGCCATTGTGGTTGTAATTATCATCAGTAGCTACAACGATTTAGTCAAGTTTCGCAATCGCTATAAGAATGCTTACGCCCAAATTGATGTGCAATTACAACGGCGCTATGACTTAATTCCCAATTTGGTGGAAACTGCTAAAGGTTACATGAAATATGAGCGCGAAACCCTTGAAGCCGTAATTGCAGCGCGGAATTCTGCGCTTAATGCTAGCAGTCGGGCAATGCAAAATCCAGGCGAGCCGCAAGCGATGCAGCAGTTAGGTAATGCTGAGGCGGCTTTAAGTGGTGCTTTAAGTCGCTTAATGGTACTTTCGGAAGCTTACCCAGAACTCAAAGCCGATCGCGCTATGACTCAGGTTATGGAAGAATTATCTTCGACGGAAAACCGCATTGCTTTTGCGCGTCAGGCTTTTAATGACGCTGTGACACTCTACAACACTAAAAGCGAATCTTTCCCCAGCAATTTAATAGCCAGCAGTTTTAACTTTACTAATGCTGAATTACTCCAAGAAGCGACACCAGAAATGAAAACTGCTCCCCGCGTGTCTTTTTAGGTGTCTATGAATTTCTTTGAACATCAGGATATAGCACGCCAAAACACGCAGAAGTTAATCGGGTTATTTGCTTTATCGATCGCAGTCATGATTGTAGCAATTTATATTGCTATGTTATTTGTGTTGCGCATGGCTCCCAGGATTTGGTGGCATTCTGGCTTATTTTTCTGGGTAGCGACGATTACCATAATTGCGATCGCTCTTGCTAGCACTTATAAAATCTTCTGTCTCCGTGAGGGAGGTAGCATGATTGCGCAGCAGTTGGGGGGAAGACTGCTGATACCAGAAATGGCGGACGAGCAAGGGCGACAATTATTAAATATTGTCGAGGAAATGGCGATCGCATCTGGTATTTCTGTCCCCACAGTATATCTGTTGGAATCAGAATCCGGTATTAACGCCTTTGCTGCCGGGTTTACACCTAACGATGCGGTAATTGGCGTTACCCGTGGCAGTTTGCAACACCTGAACCGAGATGAATTACAAGGAGTCATCGGCCATGAATTCAGCCACATTCTTAACGGAGATATGCGGCTGAATTTGCGCTTAATGGGGCTTTTACACGGGATTTTATTTATTTACTTAGCTGGGGAATTTTTGTGGCGCTGGCGTGTGCGCGGTTCTAGCGAAGAAAAAGGTTTACCCCTGTGGGCGTTTGGTTTAGCATTAATGGCTATTGGCAGTATTGGGTTATTGTGCGGGCGCTTAATTAAAGCTGCTGTCTCCCGTCAGCGAGAATTTTTGGCTGATGCTTCAGCAGTCCAATTTACTCGCAACCCTGTAGGAATTACGGGAGTTTTTGTAAAACTTCAACAGATGGATTCGCGTTTAATTGCTCCCGGAGCCGAAGCCGCCAGCCACATGTTTTTTGGCAATGCCCTCAAGCTGGAATTTTGGGAAGATATGTTTGCTACCCATCCACCCTTAACAGAACGCATCCGCCGAATTGGGAGTTTAAACCCCCAAGATTTAGCCAAAATGCGATCGCCAATGCGTCATCAAAGTCATGGGGATGGGCTAGCAATGGGCTTTGCTGGTGGTGGAAATCATACAGCCATTACACCAGAACAAATAGTTAACCAAGTGGGAAGCGTTGCGCCTGAGCATTTCGCCCACGCACAAGCCTTATTAGCCCAGTTACCAGAAAGCTTACGTATGGGGGTAAAGGAACAGCAAAGCGCAACTGCGATCGCTTTTGCATTAGCTTTAGAACCAGACAACCCCGAAATTCAAGAACGACAAATAACTTGGTTAAAACAAGTCCAACCGCCTGAATTAATCGAGAAAACCCTGGAATTTAGCAGCGAAATCAGCCAATTAGATCCCAGTTTGCGTTTACCTCTGGTCGATTTGATGATACCCACATTCCGGCAAACTTCCGCCAAAGAATGCCAAAGATTGTGTAAATGCGTCCAAGGAATCATTATTGCGAGGGGAAGCTTATCATTATGGAATTTTGTGTTGCAATTAGTCCTGTGGCATCGACTCGAACCTTGTATAAATCCCACAGCACACACAACAGTAGAATTCACATCTATAGACCAAATTTGGTCAGATAGCATACTAGTACTGTCAGCATTAGCCAGAGTCGGACAAACTCAACCCGATGAAATCGCCTATGCTTTCCGTTCTGGGGTTTTTCGCCTTCCCGGAGCCGGACAGCAACAAATACCAGATACACCAGTTAATGGTAGCTTTACTGATATCAAAAAAAGTATCGATCGCCTGCGCCTTGCAACTCCCAAACTCAAGCAAGCCCTCGTCGATGCCTGCGCCCACACCGTTTTACTAGATAATAAAGTGACACCATCAGAAGCAGATTTGCTCAGAGCGATCGCCATGACATTAGACTGTCCCATACCGCCATTTTTAAATTCTCAGCGCGGCTTTAAGGGGGTAGGGGCTAGGGGATGAGGCAAGGGGGACAAGGAATTTTAGATTTTAGATTTGCGATTTTGGATTCCAATCTAAAATCTAAAATCCAAAATCCAAAATTGTTTCCAATGCCCAATTCCCCATGCCCAATGCCCAATTTCTGGGAACCGTATCGGGGTAAGCCACCGTCATAGCCGAAAGTAAACTAATCCGCATCTAAATTGCATAACTACTAATCAGGGCTGTTAACAGTCAACGGTCAACGGTCAACAGTCAACAACCCTCACAATGGATTGTGCAACTTAAAAGCAGAAGTAGAGAGTGTTGAGCGATGAACTCAAAACTCTCCAGAATATCTGTAATGCTACCGTATAGTTCCCCTTCTCATTCTGGGATATGGTGGTTAACAATGGGTTGAATGTGTTTTAAATAATTCAACTTTATGCCGAGAACTCCGAATGAATACTCAGTACACCTCCTACTAGAAAGTGGTCACCGCGAAGAAGTACGTTTTCCGACTATTCAAGAGTTTCAGAAGTGGTATAGTGGCGAATTAGTGCCAAAATCTACTTCTAATGACTTTATTAGCGTGCCGATCAAGAATATTCAAGGGGAGTATATGGTAGTACGCCCAGCTCGGATTATTGCAATCCGAGTAGAACCAATTTTTAGCTCTAGTGTTGAAAGATTCAGCTAAATGATGAAAAAAACCCTTGCCTTGTGTTCCTTAAGTCTAGGACTTGCCTTTGTCAATGCAATTTGGTCAGCTGTAGCTCAGGTTCCTAATTTACCGCCGCCAGTACAACCAACGCCGGTGGTACCTATCCCCGTACCACCCGTACCTGAGGTACAGCCAGCACTTAAACCTGTGGACTTAGGGAGCGGTTGTACCCCAAAGTCTGCTTGTTTGGGTTGGGATGAGCAAATTTGGGGTAGTAGGGGTAAACGCGGCGATCGCCAAGCGCTGTTAAAAGCGATTGATAACAGTCTCAGTTATTTAGAAAGGGATAGGGCGATCGCTATTTATCAACAATATCCAATTCCAGAAATTACATTGGATCGGGTACGTCGCAGCTTATTACGCTTTCGTCAGTTAGTTGTGCAATCTAAGTCGCCGGCACAATTGCAAGCTGCTGTCAAGCGCGAGTTTACTTTTTACCAATCTGTAGGTAATGATGGCAAGGGTACTGTTAAATTTACTGCTTATTATGAGCCTGTTTATACAGCCAGTCGTGTAAGGACTGCTCAATATAAATATCCCCTATATCGCTTACCACCAGATTTCGATAAATGGACTAAACCACATCCAAAACGCATTGAATTAGAAGGAAAAGATGGTTTATTGGGTGATAAAAGCCAGTTACGAGGTTTAGAAATGTTATGGTTTCGCGATCGCCTCGATGCATACATGGTTCACATCCAAGGTTCTGCCCAAATTCAGTTAACTGATGGTAAAAAAACCTCTATTGGTTACGCAGGTGGAACAGATTACCCTTGGACAAGTATCGGTAGAGAACTGGCGAAAGATGGTAAATTACCACTAGATGGATTAACGCTACCAAAATTAGTCAGTTTCTTTAAGCAATCTCCCCAGGAGTTAAGTAATTATTTACCACGCTGGGAACGGTTTATTTTCTTTAAGGAAACTAGCGGTACGCCAGCTACGGGTAGTATTAATGTACCTGTAACACCAGAACGTTCCATTGCTACAGATAAATCTCTCATGCCGCCTGGTGCTTTAGCCTTAGTACATACCTCTCTTCCCTATCCTAATCAGGCGGGTAAGCTAGAGTACCGCCGAGTCAGCCGCTTTGTGTTAGATCAAGACACAGGTAGCGCCATCAAAGGGCCGGGTAGGGTAGATTATTTTATGGGCACCGGTAAACTAGCAGGCGATCGCGCTGGCGTTACAGGCGGCAACGGTTCATTATATTATTTATTACTCAAAGAATAGGGCATTGGGCATTGGGCATGGGGCATTGAAACAATTTTGGATTTTGGATTTTAGATTTTAGATTGGAATCCAAAATCGCAAATCTAAAATCTAAAATTCCTTGTCCCCCTTGTCCTCCTTGTCTTCCTTGTCCCTCTAATAGGGCGGATAACCAAAATCATCCTCATCAGCGTAAATATAGGAACTAGAAACCCCTGCCATTTCGATTTTAGGTGTTTCTATTTTCACGGCTTCCTTACCAAATTCTTTGTAATCTTCAAAAGTCTTACAAATTATCGTAGATTCAGGCGAATCAGAAGCTATGAGATATTGCGTTAATGTGGATACTGTTGGATGTTTAAAATCTACAGTAGAAGCTACTAATACAGTATTAGGTTCAATACCCCTTTCTTCACATTCAATTATTGGTGAAAAAATCCCGTGAGCATGGAATAACTGTCCTTTTGGAGTCACAGGTTGCTTTCTGTATCCTGCATAAGCTCGTTCTAATTCAGACACGAAACCGCTTACAATCTTACCTTGCTGATATTCGCAATAGGTTTTACTAAAACTTGCCCCGGCTGCACCATTTAAAGTTAATTGTAATGGCGTATGATGCAGGAATTTTTTATCTTCTCCAACTATAAAAATTAAATAGCGAGTAAAGGTTTTAAACTTAAGTTTATCGGCTAAAAAAGCATCGTAATTATCTTTAAGCGTACCCAATTTTAACCCAGTTTCTCTATCTTTAACCGATAACGGGCCGCGCCTGACTATTACTAAATTGGGAGTAGGAGTAATATATATAGTTTCTACTCCAGAGCTAAATTCATGCTCTACCTGTTGCCAATTATCATCTGGTTGAAAGCCTACAGCCTGCGCATTATCAAGTTTAATTGCCAAACCGTAAGATTGGATACCATCTGTGCCATACCGAGGATTAATCATCTGACACCAGGGGATGACTTGAGAAGGCGGTGCATTAAATTTTTCGTCTTCAAAGTCGAACTTAGCAGATGCTTTCATCGTTTTGGGCTATCAAAGTGGTTTGCTAAACAAGTGTATCAGTAGTCAACAGTCAGTGGTCAAGAGAGACGAGATTAATCGCGTCTTTCTTGCTCGCGATCTTCTTCAATAGTAATACTTTTGTATCATTATTCGGGAATCTTGGATAGATCTAAATCTAATTTTTACAATGGTTAAGCTTGCAGCGTTGTGTTCTCCTCTAGCTGACTAAGACAGATTTCCCGGAAATGGCGGAAATAATTTAAAATTTTTACAGAAATTCAGTGCATTTACAGACGCGATCGCTCATATCTGAAGCAGAGACCAAATTAATCGCGAATTTAAATTAATCTTAATAAAATTATAACCAAAAACATGATTAAAAAAAAAGAAAGATTGAGATTAAGTGAGGGTGAAAGAAAGCATATTTTACAAGAAATTAGCTCGCTTTTAAAAATACAGTTTAACTTAAAACAAACTATCCAAGAGCAACAACAGCAATTTAATGCAGAAGTTGAAGAATTATTTTTAGAATTAATCGATTTTTTTGATGCGTTAGAATATTTACAAAATTACATGTGCGATAATCTAGCGTATTTAGAGCCAGATGACGATTATTTACTTAAAACAATTGCTGATATTGAAAATCGGCTGCTGCAAATACTAGAAAAGCAAGAAATTCAAATCATAGATTTTCAAGATAATTATCCAGATTTTCGCTATTGTAAAGTTGTTGATATTGAAGTTCGTAATGATTTAGAAAATCAGACAATTACAAGAATTGTTCGCCGGGGGTTTCGTCTAGGTGATAAAATTTTACGCCCTGTGGAGGTAGTTGTCTCCAAAAGAGAAGAATAATGATATTAAATATATTATGTATATAAATATATTTATGAAATATTGCCGGGAAATTATCGCTGTAACTCAGCGTATTTTAATTGAATTATTGCGCCGCAGACGCAGCTTAATTTTTTGGATTATTTTTCCGATTTCGGTGTTAATGCTCAGTGGATTGATTTTAGCAGAACGGGCAGAATTGCCGATAAATACGGCTTTTGAATATGCTGCACCCTCAACTTTGGTAGGGGCAGCAATGTTTTTTAGCTGTTTAGGTGGAACTGTTGCTACGGTAGTTGCAGAAAGAGAACAGCGAACCCTTAAACGCTTATTTCTCTCTCCCTTAAGCGGTATTTCTTATTTTTTAGGAATTTTTCTCGCCCATAGTTGCATTGGGTTAGGACAAGCAGTTTTAATTTATACTATTGCTGCTTTTTGGGGTGCGACTTTTAAGGGATCTATTTTATTAGGATTAATCGTGATTTTCATGACGATTATTGCTTATGTTGGCTTAGGTTTTATTTTAGGTACACAATTAGCAAGGCGGATTGAAGATGTTAATTCACTCATCGCAGCTTTTGGCGTACCTTTGTTAATTCTTGGCGGAGCATTTTTACCTGCTGCGCTTTTTCCGCCAACTTTAATTAATATTGCTAAATATAATCCTATATATCACATGAATGAAGCTATGGTAGCAATTTCTGCTAAGGGCGAAACAATTAGGGATATTAGCTCACACTTTTGGTTTTTACTAATTTTCGCCTTGCTCATGCTCTTCTGTGGATGGCTATCTTATCACCGCATGTTAATTGTAGAAAGGCGATTATAAAAATATATTTTAGAGGATGTTTTAAAAGTCCTATCGTTGGTAGTAAAACGTTTTAGATCCCCCTAAATCCCCCTTTAAAAGGGGAGGCAGTGCGTTGGGCGGGTTTCCCGACTTGAAGCAACTGCCGTGGACTTTGAGAAGTTTCCCCCCTTTTTTAAGGGGGGTAGGGGGGATAAATAAGTGAAAAGGTACAGCCAAAAACTTTTCAAACAACCTCTTAACCAATGCCCAATGCCCCATGCCCCATGCCCATTTATAATCTATGCTGACAATTCAAAACTTAAATAAATCCTATGGTAAAAGACAAGTTCTGAAAAATTTGAACTTGCAAATCAATTCTGGAGAAATTTATGGCTTAATTGGTGCAAATGGCTCTGGTAAAACAACTACGATTAATATTATTTGTAATTTACTGCAAGCTGATGATGGGGAAATTAAAATTAATCAGCAATCGGTTTCCGCAGCGACGAAAAAAATTATCGGTGTAGCACCGCAAGAAAATTTACTTTATAAAAGTCTCTCTTGTGCCGAAAACCTGAAATTTTTTGCGGATATTTATGGATTGAATCGAAAAGAACTTCAGCAACGTATTTTAGATACCTTAGCATCTGTAAATTTATTAGATAGAGCAAAACAACCAGTAGAAACGCTTAGTGGTGGAATGCAAAGACGGTTAAATATTGCAGTAGCTTTAGTACATCAACCACAGTTAGTAATTTTGGATGAACCAACAACCGGGTTAGATATTGAGGCGAGATACGAAATATGGGAGTTAATCCGCCAATTGAAAAATCAAGGAATTACGGTTTTACTGACAACTCACTTATTAGAGGAAGCTGAACGCCTTTGTCAGCGCATTGGCGTTTTAAAACATGGTCAAATATTAGCTGAGGGTAGTTTAGCAGAATTAAGAAAATTAATTCCCGCCGAAGAAATTATATTAGTGCAAACTGAGTCTGAAGAACAAGCGATCGCAAGAGCCAAAGAATATGGTTTTACCCATAGGCGTTATGGTAGTGATTTGGCTTTCTGGTTACCGGAATCTCTGGATTTAAAGGAAATTATCGCCCGGTTTGATGGTATAGCTATTAATTCCATCGCCCGTCAGCCTGTACGTTTAGAGCATATTTACCTGGAATTAATGCAGTACAGCTAACAATATTTATGCCGTAATATCAGATTTTTTGTTGTTTTTGGCTATTTTTATAATTAAACCACATCTATTTTGAGAACCATAGTTTTAAAAGTAGTGGGAGCATCTTGCTCCCTGTTAGTAGTAGCGGGCAAGACTTCGGCGTGAGCGCTCAGTCGAACGCTGCCCGCACTACTCCTGGTTTCAAAATGAACGAGGTTTAATTGTGAATATCAATTCAATTGCAGCAGTATTTTTGATGTGTTAGCATACTTTGAAGCAAAATTAGCAAACACAGCAGTAATTTTTTCGAGAAATATTTCTATAATCCGAGGCTTTCATTAAACAAGAACTTGTTATCAACTTTTGCTTGATTTTGTTTGCAATTACTTATCAATATCAACTTGAGCTAACAAAAAATCAAATATTTTTTTTATAAAGGTTGCATAAAGATGACAAATTGTGTAACATCTGTCTAAAGTAAATTCGTCCGGGCAAAACTACTAGATAAAGTTAAACTTATAACTATAATCTAAGTAAAATTGCTATAGCGAATAAAGTTTGGCTGAAGTTATAACGTTTGCATGAACTGAATGCTGTTGATTTAAATCAATCGAAACAGCGATAAATTGTTGCATCTAAAAAAAAGAGGAATATCCGACTGAATATCGTCACTAATTCCTCAATATCAAATTGAAATCAGAAAAGTCATCACAGCAGGGTGCTCTGAATCCCATCATCTCGACTAGTGGTGAATCACAGAAGTGGTGATTCTAGGCAAAAGTCGGACTGAAAACCTTATTTATTTACGGGAATTCAAAGCATGACAATTATTAACGTAACTACAGCCTCTGATAGCGGTGTCGGTTCTTTGCGCAATGCGATCGCTTCTGCAAAAGCAGGAGATACCATCAAATTTTCCTCTAACCTTGCTAATAAAGTCATTAAACTCACAAGCGGGGAAATTAGCATCACCAAGAATTTGACAATTGATGGTTCGGGAGCAGCAAACTTAAAAATTAGCGGTGACGGTACAAAAAGAGTACTAAATATTGACAGACATGTTGATGCGAAAGTGCAAAACCTGACGATTGCTGACGGTTATACTAATGACGCTGGCGGTGGTATTAAGGTTGGTCAATACGGTTCGCTGATAGTCGAGAACTGTAAATTCAATAATAATCGTGGCGGTAAAGGCGGAGCTATCTTTGTCGGTTACAGCGCTAAAGCTACAGTCATCAACAGCAACTTTGATAAAAATGATGGTACTGTAACCAAATCTGGACATAGCAGTGGCGCAATTTCTACCTTTGGTTCTGGCGATCTGACTGTCAGAGGTTGTGAATTTACTAATAATAAGGGAGTCAATGGCGGTGCAATTTATAGTCTGCTGGGTGGATTGACTGTAGAAAACTCAGTTTTCCGCAATAATAGTTCAGCAGGTGATTTGGGCGGTGGTGCAATCTGTACCGATGGCGCTAATGCAGTAGGATCTGGCTCCTCTGTCGGTGGTGTAATCAGTATCCGTGGTAGTCGATTTGAAAACAATCAAGCCCAAGGAGAAGGCGGCGCACTCTTGCTTTATGGTTACGCAAAAGACCAAATTCTCCTAGAAAATAGCACCGTTGTTGGTAACACAGCTAGCAAGAATGCGAAAGGAATTGCCAGAGGCGGTGGGTTGCGAGGTAATAGCGCACTCACAATTCGCAACGTCACCTTTGCCAATAACACCGCAGAGAAACAAGGAGGTGGTGTGTGGTTAGATGGTGGTTCAGAGAAAAATATTATCAATAGCACCTTTTCCGGCAATAAAACACTCACAGGTGCTGGTGGCGCAATGCTTTTGAATAGCGACAAATCCACCCCTGTGAATATTATTAATTCCACCATCGTGAATAACTATGCCGGACGAGCTTGTGGAGCCGTTTGGATTAACGATCCAGCTGCGCCTGTAACTTTAACCAACTCGATTGTGGCTAATAATAAAGCTGTAGATTTATCGCAACAACAAGTTGGCTATCAACTCCAAGATGGTGGTGGAAACATTGAATTTCCCGCCCCTTCACGAGGTAGAAGAGTTGTAGCCGGTAGTCGGATTGTCGATCCGCTTCTCGGGCCTTTACAAAAAGTTGGTAATTCTTTATTGCATCCTCTGTTAGCTGGTAGCCCCGCCATTAATTCTGGGAAGACTGGTGGTATTATCCCCACAATTGATGCTACAGGAATGGCGCGAGATAGTAAACCAGATGTTGGTGCTTTTGAGATATCTTCTCAAATGAAATTAACAGCTATGAATATAAGTATGTCTGGCCCGAACCTCTTACGCGGTACTAGAGGTAATGACACGATTAATGGCAGTTCTCGCAGCAATATCATTCAAGGTGGTGATGGTCACGATATCCTTACAGGAGGTTCTAGTAACGATATCATTCAAGGTGGCGAAGGTAACGATGTCTTGAGAGGTGGTAAAGGTGTCGATATCTTAAGTGGTGTAGGCGGTAACGACCGATTTGTCTATAACAGTGTTTCCGAAGGAGGCGATAAAATTCAATATTTTGAAGCTGCAAAAGACACAATCGATCTGCGCAAAATTATGAGTGGTGCCAACTTTAATAGTTCTAATCCTTATCAGGCATATATCAGAAAAGAGCAGGTTGGTTCGCATACAGTTGTGAGGATTGATTCCGATGGTAGTCTCAGCGCCAATCAATTTCAAACATTGCTGACGTTGACTAACTTCAACAGTAGTAATCTGACGGAGAAAAATTTCCTGCTTTAGCTTAGGGGTTAGGGGCTAGAAGAGCCTAGGGACTAGGGGCTAGGGGCTAGTGTTTGCAAAGCTCCAAAGCCTTTAGGCTCAATCTTGAGGCTTGACACCGAATTCCTGAGTAAAATGAAATTGAGAGCATTCATTCACTTTCTTTTTTAAGTCATCAGCAAGGTGTCGTTAATACTCACAAGTTTCTCTGTGTGTCATCGGCAAATAGGTACTGGTAATTCAGGTAGTATAATAACAGCCCACAGCAGGAGATATATTTTCAGAATTTGATAGATAATTACCAGAAACATTAGCAGCTTGATTACTAATGGCTATAGCTAGGCAATCGAGCAAAGAGAGTAGAATCGGCAAGCCTTCTGTATGTTCCACAGAATTAAGCGATGCGTCGCTCTCACCTGATGGAGGTAAAATTATGTCTATCAAGTTCCGTACCCGGACTGAGGCTGGTAAGTTGTTAGCCAGAGAACTAACAGCTTATGCTGACTGTAAAGATTTGTTGGTTTTAGGTTTGCCTCGTGGGGGTGTACCGGTAGCCTATGAAGTGGCAAAGGCGTTAGATGCACCATTAGATATTTGTATAGTCAGAAAAATTGGTGTACCTGGTCATCAAGAATTAGCAATGGGTGCTATTACTTCGGGAGGAATTCGCGTTTTAAATTCCGATGTCATTAATTCTTTGGCTATTACTAGTCAGACAATTAACCAAGTAGCAGCTGATGAATGGCAGGAATTGCAGCGCCGCGATCGCGTTTATCGTGGCGATCGCCCTCCGTTAAATGTTAAAAATCGTACCGTTATTTTAGTTGATGACGGTATTGCTACTGGTTCAACTATGCTGGCTGCTATTACTTTATTAAAACAGCAAGAACCTCACCGGATAGTTGTTGCAGTTCCTGTTGCTCCGCCGGATACCTGCGAAAAAATCAGCGAAAAAGTAGACGAAGTTGTGTGCTTAAAGATGCCAGAGCAGATGTATGCAGTTGGCGTCTGGTATGAAGATTTCTCGCAAACTACCGATGAAGAAGTGCGCTATTTAATGTCTAAGCAGTTACAGTTGATAGCTGCTTTGGGTGAACCATCAGCTGCAAACAGCTGATGGTTTTGGCGATTTAAATTATTGCTCAACTAGCAATAAACTTTAAAGCCGCACCATTCATACAGTAGCGCTTACCAGTAGGTGCAGGCCCGTCATTAAAGACATGGCCTAAGTGTCCGCCACAGCGATGACAATGGACTTCTACTCTGGTCATAAAAAATGACTTATCTACCGATGTGGCGATCGCGTCTTCAATCGGTGCGTAAAAACTAGGCCAGCCTGTACCACTATTAAATTTAGTTTCAGAAGTAAATAGGGGTAAATCACAGCCAGCACATACATAAGTCCCTGCTGCATATTGCTTATCTAAAGGACTAGTACCAGCGCGTTCAGTACCGTGTTTACGTAATACATGAAACTGTTCTGGTGTCAAGGTTTTGCGCCATTCTTCTTCTGTTTTAGTGATTTCAAATTCATTTTTTGCAGCTGTCATAACTTCTGATTTCCTGGTGAAATATTTTGATAAAAATGCTGTACCTACAATTACTGTACTAGCTTCTAAAAAATAGCGCCGATTTTTCATTGGTCAGAGACGCGATGAATCGCGTCTGTACAATTGTCAGTTGTTTTCCTCATCTTCCTTATGGGTGGGGATTTTAACTTGCTTATTTGGTATTATGAGCGATCGCTCTGAATTAACCCTGATAGCAAGATGAAAATCTTCTAAGAATTATAAAACTTACGCAACTGGTACAAGGGATAAAGGTTAGGATTGTCAAGAGTCAATAGTCAATAGTCAATAGTCCACAGTTGAGAATTTTTAACCAATGACCAATGACTGATGACTATTGAGAGGCTCAACTAAAATTTAAATTTATACTTGGCTTTCCTTCAGAATATGTTATTTGCAACTGTATTATTAACAGCCAGTTTGCTTTCATCAAATGGTGTATTAATAAAACCCATAGAGCAAAATTCATTACCAATTGTCCAAGTACAATTACCGAAACAATCTGCTATGAATAAAGCGGCGTTAGAAAGACTATTAACTAGTGAAAAAGTGCAAGCTGATTGGTTTAGTTCTGAGTTTTTAGCGCATGTGCCTATCTCTCAGATTGAGCAAATTATCTCTAGTTTAAAACAAGGATTAGGCGATTATCAAAAAGTAGAAGAACAAGGTAAAAATTACAGAGTTGTGTTTGCGCGTGGTTATGTACCGACGCAAATCGGCCTCGATAGCAATGGTAAAATTGCCATGCTATTTTTTCAACCGCCTGTAGCTAACTCCCAAGATTTAAAAGAAGCGATCGCCGAATTGAAAACTTTACCGGGTAAGGTGGGTTTTCTGGTTCTCGAAGGGAAAACAGAACGCGCGGCGTTAAATGCTGATACTCCTCTGGCTGTGGGTTCGGCGTTTAAGTTAGCAGTTCTGCAAGCGCTAAAATCGCAAATTTCTGCCAAAGAGCGATCGTGGGGGGATGTTGTCGAGTTAAAATCAGAATGGAAGAGTCTGCCATCTGGTATTTTACAAACCTGGCCGGATGGTTCATTGTTAACTTTGCAGACATTATCGGCTTTGATGATTTCTCAAAGTGACAATACTGCCACTGATGCTTTAATTAATATCATCGGCAGACCAACAATAGAAAAGATTACACCGCGCAACGTTCCTTTGCTGACTACTCGTGAATTGTTTATCCTCAAAAGTTCTAAGAACCAAGAGTTACTAAAACGCTATCGTAATAGTAATGTAGAGGAAAAACGCGAAATTTTACAATCCCTAGCTCAACAATCCTTACCAGATGTTAGTGAATTTACGGGAAACCCAGTAGCTTTAGATATTGAGTGGTTTTTTACGGCGCGAGAACTTTGTAGTTTGATAGAGCAAGTTGCTGATTTACCGTTAATGAGTATCAATCCTGGGGTAGCGAATGCGGAAGATTGGGAACGAGTAGCTTTTAAAGGTGGTTCAGAATCCGGGGTGCTAAATTTGACAACTTGGCTCAAAGCGAAGAATGGAAAGCAATATTGTGTTGTGGGAACCTGGAATCATGACGCACCTTTAGAACAAAATCGGTTTATGACAATATATAGTAGTGCGATCGCGGGTTTAAAAGACTAACTGCTAAGGATTATATTCAAATTCACTGGTGGAACGAACGCCAATCCAATCACCGGGTGGGGTTTGTCCAACTTCGTAGGTGTAACCCAGATCCCAAAAACTGATATTGTAGAGAGTGCGATCGCGCAAACACTGGTTCATAAATCGGCTGAGTTTGCGGCTATTGTCAGCATCGCTAGCATACTCAACCGTTGGCTTTTCTATTACTACCATTGCTGCGGCTTGCAATGCAAGTTCAATTGCAGATATTTTAGTTTTGGCGTATGCACCTACAAGGTGATGTTCATAAGTATAGTTATATCCGCCGTGATAGTAGCCGTAAATGGTAATTGGTGTGAGATGATCGAGAAATAATTGAACTTCGGTTATTAAACTTTCATCAGTTAAAGTTGCTGATTTTTCACGGAAAATTTTCGTTGTGGGTGGGTTTATTTTACGGCGATTATAGCTGACTTGATCGGGAACAGTAGGCGCAAGACATAACCAGTTATTATTTTTAGTTTCAGCTACTAGTATTGATACAGAAAAATCAGGGTGTCTCCATTCAAAACTTTGATGGTTTGATTTGAGGATAGATAAACTATAAGCTTGTAAATTTTGACAATTGTTAGTCAGGATATGCTGAATTTTTTGATAATATTCTTGGCGTTCAGCAGCAATAGTTTCATTCCAGTTATTGTTTTTGCGTTCGGAACGAGTTGGAGCATACTCACCATATTCTTTTTGATTTGTAGGCGTTCCCCATTCCTCAATATTTTGCCAATGTTCAAAAGCGAGTTCTATGTCGGTTAGGTTGACAAATCTTTGAGAAATCATCAAATTCCATAGGTTAAATTCTCCTTGGTAGATAGTTTCCCAAATAAAAGCATTAGAACAGAGGATTTCTAATGTACCCAGCAATTTTTCTGTTTCAGCGTGCATAGGTTATTTTAGTTAAATGTTAAATTCAAAATTATGGATTATAGACAAATTCACTCTTGATATATACACCTGTCCAATCGCCACTAGTAGTTTCACCAATAAGGTAGATATTTTCCTGAGTCCAAAAACTAAATCTGTACATCATTACTTTTGCAAAATTAGATTTGAGAAATTGATTTAATTTATTGTGTTTTGCATATTCAGCTTCAGAATCGCTATACCAATCGTATAAATCTTCTTGCTTGGAATAGAAATTGTTAAATTGACTAATTTCTAACATTCCTGAAGCTTGGAGAGATTGTGTAATTGCAGCTTCTTTGGTTTCAGCAGCGCTATAGACAATTTGATAATCGTAACTATAGTAATAACCGCCGCCAAAATCTCCGTTTAAATTAATTGTTCCCAGTTCGGAAGTAATTGCTTGCAGTTGCGAGATTAAATTTAGTGTATTTTCTCCTAATACTTGAGTAGGGATAGAGTAATTCACAGGATTGCGAGAAATTAGTCCTTGGGGAATATTAGTTTCTTTATAAAGAGTCTGGAAAACAGCAACCCAATCTCCATCTGCTGTTTTACCAACAATTAAACCAACTAAATCGTCTGAGGGAAAGTAAGAGGAAGTTTTGACAAAAAAAGATTCTAAATCTTGTAAATTATCCCTTATGATTTGATATAAGCTTTTTATTTTATTAGCCCAATCAGTTTGTTCGTTTTCTTTGAAGTCAAAGCTATTAAAATTAGTCGCATAATCCATTGTCCGCCAACTCTTGATTGGATTCTCAATATCTGTAAGTTTTAACCAATTTTGAGAAAGGCTAAGATTGAGAATATTAAATTCACCTTTTTCGGTTGCATCCCAAACAAATGGGTAAATATATCCGCCATCTTCATGTCCGGGTAAATGAAAGCCAGATTTAGAATCAAGAATTACTTGAATTGTTGCAAGAATTTGTTCTGTTTTTGGTTGCATAATTTCAGAGATTAAATGTTAAGTATATTGAAGGTGTGTTATCAAAGTGAAACACACCTAAAATTGCTGATTTAGGAAGATGCTGTAAGTAAAGCAGGTTGAAAGGGTTGTAATAAAATTCCCAAAATTTTATTCACATCATTAATGTAGTATTCAACTGCATCAATGTATGCTGTTAGTCCTTCCAAGATTAAAAATCGCCAGTTCGTACCACTAGTGACAACTCCATAAATTGTCTTGACTTCTTGTTGATTCTTTTGATTGAATAATTGGGCTGCTACCATAGTGGCTATACATTGTCCTAAGCCACTTTTAATATTTTCATTTTTGGCTTCAACAACAGTTATCACAGGCGCTTTTATGTAAAACTGTTCTTCAGAACCACAGAGGATGAAATCACAAAATCCATTCAATCCTTTACTAGCATCCACATCAAAATCTGTGCCAGAAAACAGCGAAATTTGATAATTTAACTGTCGCCTAACTTCTGTGAGGATTGGCATAATCAGTAATTCTGAACGAGCTTTTTCAGTGTTAATTGCAGTTGCTAGTTGAGTATATTCTTCTAAAAGAGTTGTTAAGGTGCTGGAAGGTTGAACGGGTGACACATCTTTGAATAAATTACGCTTTTCATCAATTACAAGTTGAAAAGCTTCTCGAACTTTAGCAAGTGTAAAATCACTGTATGGCATCTGCAACATCCTCAATTATTCACAACTAAATTTGGAATGTTTCCAAATATATAAGTTTATGCAAATTCGGGATTGTAACCTAACCGAGAGATTGAATAAACGAACCGCGAAGATAGGAAGAACACAAAGGTAAGAGGGTTAAAAAGAGTTTTTGCATCAGTCTTATCTATTTTTGCTTGTATTGGGATGCTCTCCTAAACTTTAGCTGCTACACGAACAATGCGATTACTATCTTGCGCAAGTTGTTGGCGTAATTCTGCTGGAGTTGCGGGGTTATCTGCAACTGCGTAGCGTTCTAGCCAAGATTGAGATTGTGCTGCTTGTGTTAATATTTCTGGGGGTGTTAGGGGATGGAGTAAGGTTACTAAGCGAACAAAGGCGTTTTCGGAATTCGCGTATTCTGCAAGTATGGTTGTAATGTCATCACTGCTGGGGTTGTAAATGCGGTTGATTCCGCGCAAGGTGGTACTCGTGGCTTGCTGGGTGTTGGGTTGGATAACAAAATCGCGCAGCGTTTGTTTAATAGCCGCAGGGGTATGAGGATGAAGTGCAACAGCACGACGAACTTCGATTTTTTCATCAGTTGCTAGTTGTGTCAGGATTGTTTCTGGTGAATGTGGATTATTAGCAATGACTACACGAACAAATGCTTCTTCATCTTGTGCTAATTGTTCTAAAATCTGTACAGGTAAATTCTGATGATTCGCAACATTTGCACGGACAACTTGATCTGTATCGCTGGCTAATATTTCCAGAATATTCACAGGAGTATTTGAGTTAGCAGCAACTAACTGACGTACTTTAACTTCTGCATGGTTAGCAAGCTGTAGCCAAATTTCTGGTGTAATGTGGGGATGATTGGCGATCGCACTACAAATATTAGGATGAGAATTTTGCGCCAGTCTGGTTAAAAATTCAGCGCTGAGGCTGTGATTGCGTGCTAGGGTAGTTAACACAGACTCATTTGACATCGCCATGAGTCTTTCAATAATTGTTGGTGGGAGATTTGCTTGCGCTGCTATTCCCTGATAAACCTGTTGTAGGTTACTTTCCATCAAGAATTCTAACAGGTTGGGGGGAATTTCCCGGCGATCGCAAATTGCATAACAAATTTGTTCGTAGTCTTGATTTTTTGTATCTGTAAACCTTAATAGCAGTCTTTCGAGGAATTGGGGGGGAGTGTCAGCACGACGCGCGATCGCCCACAAAACGGGGCTATAATCATCATTAATTAAGGGTTCTAAGGCAAAAATCGGGGTATTGGGATGATGCGCTACAGCCGAACGAATCCATGATGTTTTGTAGTTAGCTAATTTTACCAATATCTCTGCTGGCATTTCGGAATTTCGCGGCTTGAGTAGTTCATCTAAAGCTTTATCTCGAAATCGGAAGTCCATTTTTAAAGTATTTTCTACAGCTTTTGCTAAAGCTTTAGCAGGTGTTTTCCCATTCCAAGGATTAACAACGCCTTTCTCTACCCCCAAAAATTCTAAAATATCCACAGGTGTATTTGGGTTACGCGCCAATGCTTCCCACACTTCTTTATTAGAGTCATTAGCCAGCTTTCTCAATAATTCCTCTGGAGTGTCAGTATTAGCAGCAACCTGCGCTCTAATTTGTGCTGATTCATCATTAGCTAAATGTTGCAGTACTTCTACAGCAGTTGGTTTATGCAGTCGCTTCCTAGCTAAACCTGCGCGAACATTTAAACTAGAGTCTTGTGTCAACTCTAATAAATTGCTGAGTGGTAAATTAGCATTTTCTGAGACTACAGAACGCACAGTTTCATCTGCATCTTTTGCGAGTTGTTGTAATACTTGAATTGGAGTTTTATGACTACGTGCGGCGGTAATTTTAGAATTGCGATCGCCTTTTTCTAAAACCTGCGCTAAAGCATAAGGACTATCAGCACGACGCGCCATTAATTGATGCGCTTCTGTAATTTCTTGTTCTTCCGCGATCGCTAATAATATCCGATGGCGTTCTCTTGCAGACAAATGAGGATTTTTGATGATATTTCCTCGAATATTGGCAACATTATTACTTGTCTTTTCTAAAGGTTGTTTAGCAAGTTGCAGTAAAATATTAATCGGCGTACCGGGATTTTCAGCTACCCAATTTCGCGTAGCACTATTAGTATCTTGAGCTAATTCTGCTAATGCACTAGCAGGTGCATTGGGATTGCGAGAAACTGCTTGACGACCGACACCAGGACGAGTCATTAATTGGTTTATAATTTCTGTTGGAGTATTAGGATTTCTAGCGATTGTTTCTTGAATATCGTTCCAATTTGTCGAGAGAAGTTGCTGAAAATACTCTTTGCGTTCGGCTTCGGGAACTTGAGGATTATAAGCTAAAGCCATCCGCATATCGCAATCATTTTCGTAAGAATTTAATTTTTCTAAAGGACGAGTGAGTTGCTTTTGCAATTTTTCTCGTAAAGGTACTGGTAGACTAGGATTACCTACTAAGGCTACAGCAACAGTGCGATCGTCTTTTACCACATCTACCAGCGTATCGGGAATTTCTAATATATTATTGATAATTTTTTGTCGTTCTGACTCTGATATAGTTGGCAGAAATTGTTTCCATTCCTCGTTTACCTGTTCGTAAAAACTTTTATCTTGGCGGTATCTTCCTTGTAAATCGCCAACATAAGTATAATTTTCTAGTAATGTTGTCCATTGATAACTTTCAATTAAATTAAACCATTCCTCAACATCAATTGATATTTGATAGGGAGCCAGAATTTTTCTGATTGCATCCATACAAAAATCAGCTACAGATTCTCTGTTATCTGCTTCTGGATTTCTAGTTAAAAGGCGGCGGAGTTTGAAGCGGAATTTATTTTGAGGTGATTCCTGTTCAACTATCTGTTCTAAAATCGCCACAGGTGTTTGCAAATCTGCGGCGATTAGCTTGAGAACATCCCTTTCTCCAGCTTTAACTAAATCCTCTAGTAGCTCAATTTTTTTCGCTGGATCAATCAGAGAATTTTGGGCAATTGCCAGCTTAATATATGGATGGGGATATTGAATTAAATGTTCTAAAATTTCTAGCGAAACTTGGGGATGTTTGGCAACATCAACCAAAAACCTCATATCATCTCTAATCCATTGCTCAAAAACTTCTGGTAATGGTAGATGCGTATGCTTTGCTCGTTTCGCTACTCTTAAAGCTTCTAAATCAACATTCGCTAATTCAGCTAAAATCCATGTAGGTGTATGCGGTTGTTGTAAAAATAAATAATTATCTCTTACCCCTTCATTAAATAATCTTTCTAAAATACTAGTCGGTAAATTTTCTCTTCTTTTTAAAAGTTGCTGCTGAGTGGGAAATAATTGATGTAATATCTCTTCCGTTGCATTGAGATGTTCGGCTACAGTTGCTTCGATTGTTTGATTTTGATATTGCGCTAATACAGCTAACACAGGTGCGGGTGTTTCTGGATTCTTCGCCACTGCTAACTGAATTTTATATACCCTATCTCCAGCCAACTGCATGAAAGTTTCTGCTGTCGCACAAGGATTTTGCGCCACCGCCAAGCGAATCCAAGCCCAACGGCTTTGTGCTAACATTGCTAATTGTTCTGCATCGGTATTCCAGTCAGATGCAACGGTATATTGTCCTTCCACTAGTTCAATTAATGATGGTGGACAACTGGGGTTAAACTTTACTGCTAACCTAATAGGTAATTCTAAATCCCCTGCTAGTTGTTCTAATACTGCTAAGGGTGTTTCTGGTGATTCTGCAACTTGTAAGCGTGGTTCTAAAGTTGGTTCTTGCGCCAAGCGTTCGAGTAATTGTAAGCGATATTTTAAGGGTATATGGGGATTACGCAACCCAGGAATGAGCTTTTCTGCGGGAACCCATTCGCTGAAAAAGCATGGCGGTACAGTTCCCAATTTGAGCAATTCTACAGCTAATCGGTCATTTTGCCCTAGTTCCTGTTGTTGCAGTATTTCATCTACCGCCTTTTGCCAATTTTCTGTGATTTCTCCCGCATAATTTACGTGTAAACTAGCGGCTTGTGATACTTGCTTATCAGTGCTATTAACTAGGATTTCTAAGAGCGATCGCGGTGTTTCAATGTAGTTTGCAACAGCTAATTGCAATTCTGTTGGCTGCTGTAATAACTGTTCTGGTGTATCTAAAAATGCTTGTAAATCGGCGGCGCTAACTAGCTGAAGAGGTTGCATGATAATCACACCCAACTTAATAGTACATATATACTATAAAAAATGACTGTCAGTAAACTACAGTCACACTTTTTATGCATATCTTCATAATTCCCAAAATTATCGTCTCAGGAACAGAATTTGACTTCGCGTAAAAATCAGTTAAGGGTTATAATCAAATTTACTTTCAATATAGATTCCTGCTAAATCTTCAGCCTTTGTTGTTCCAAGAATATATATACATTCAAGGTTCCAAAAACTACATCTCAACATCTGAATATCAGAAAGTTTTTGAGTGAGAAATTGATTTATCTTGTCATATTGTGGGTAAAATTCAGCAATTTCATTTTCATCCCAATTCCCAGATAAAGCTTCTACGTCAAATTTGTGAAATTTACCAATATCAAGCATTCCAGCTTGTTGGAGAGCGATTAATATTGCTTGTTCTCTAGAGTCGCTTATTGCTTGAACTAAATAATGTGGAAATCTATAATCATAGCCGCCACCGTAGTAACCATAAATAGTAATCGGTTCTAATTTATTGATGATTTGCTGAAATTTATCTTTCAATTTAGCTGTATTTTCATCTAAAGATGGCTGCATGGTTAAATCAGGTAAATTAGAATATTTGATTTCTCCTTGCAATTTAGTTTCTCTCGCAACAGTTTGAGAAAAACAAAACCAATTATTTTCTTGGTCTTGACCTAACACAACATAAAATGAATACATAGGAATGCGGCTAAATTTGAAAACCTCGATATTCTGAAGGTTTTCTGAAATAGCATCAGCTAATTCCTCATATATTTCTGCTCTTGCATCAGCTAATTCCGGAGCGATAACATCTTCGTAGTCATCAGGATAATCATCTGGGTTTAAATAACCGCGCCGTTCTAATGCTTGCCAATTTTTGATAGCAACATCAATATCGGTGAGAGTTATCCATTTGCGATCGCGTCCCAAATTGAGTAAACTAAAATCGCCTTTTTCCTGGATATCCCAAACGAAAGGTTCTAAAGAAGAATGGTGATTATTGTGCAGACGAAACTCAAGGCGTTTATCAATTAATACTTCAAGAGTACCTAAGATTTTTGCGGTTTCTAAGTTCATATTTATCTTTGATTTATAAATTTGCGATCGCAACTGCTTTGACAATGCGATTACTATCGTGAGTTAGCTGCTGACGTAGTTCTTCTGGTGTTGCGGGGTTATCTGCAACTGCATAGCGTTCTAGCCAATATTCAGATTGTGCTGCTTGTGTCAAGAGTTCCGCCGGAGTTTGCGGGTGGAGTAGAGTTACTAAGCGGACAAAAGCGTTTTCGGAAGTTGCATATTCTGCAAGTATGCTTGTTATATCATCGCTGCTGGGGTTGTAAATACGGCTAAGTCCGCGTAAGGTGGGACTGATAGTTTGCTTGCTGGGTTGAAAAACTAAATCGCGCAGCGTTTGTTTGATAGCCGCAGGGGTGTGAGGATTTTGAGCCACTGCACGGCGAACTTCGACTTTTTCATCAGTTGCTAATTGTGCAAGAATTGTTTCAGAAAGACGAGGATTACTAGCCGCAGCAGTTCTGACACTGGGGTTTTCGTCGCTGGCTAAAAGTTCTAAAACAGGAATTGGTGTATTAGAGTTAGTCGCTACTTTAATTTTTACCTCGCTTTGCTCATCCCGCGCCAATAATTCCAAAACGTTTACAGGTGCGTTGTTTGCAGCTGCAACTGCTTCCCGCACCGATATTGCTGTATCTTCAGATAGGCACAACCATAAAGCCTCTGTTAAATTGGGATGGCGAACTAAACAAACTCGCACCTCTACGCTAGGGTCTTGAGTGAGAATGGCAAGCAGTTGTGGTGTTAAGCTGGGATTATATGCAAGCGATCGCACGATCTCATCATTCGTTGTAGGTGGAAAGAATGCTTGCGGATCTGGTGTTGCACCTAAAAACTCTCTTCTTGCCAAAATTTCTAATGCTTCAATGGGTGTGCGCGGATTTCCAGCTATGCAACGCAGCACATCATTATGATTACCGGGAAATGCACTCTTGAGCATATCCACGGTTTGATTTGGAGTATTTCCTGAATTTTGGGTACTTTGAACAATTTGGGAAAGTGCGCGAGGCGGTGTATTAGGATTGCGTGCAACGTCCAATCGCGTTGTAAAATCTGGATGGCTGGCGAGTACTTCCAATGTTTCCGGGAATGTATTGGGATTACTGGCGACAGCGCGAACTGTAGCGACATAGGAATCTCTCGCTAACTGTCTTAAAACTGTGGCTGGGGTGTTGGGGTGCGACGCGACGCGATAACGCACCGAACTATCGGTGTGAGTTGCTAACTGTGCCAAAGTTTCCGCCGGCATTTGCGAACCTTTGACAGGATGTTTAATAAAATCAGCGAGATTTTTCCCACTCATGCTTTTAACTGCTTGAGCAAGTACAATTCCTGGTGTATTGGGATTGCGTTGATTTACGAGATTTTCTTCTAATCCCAAACGAGTCAGAATTGTTACGGGAGTGTTAGGGTTAGCAATTAGTTTTGTTTTGACTTCACGACTAGTATCGTTGGCTAACTGCACCAATATTTCTACTGGTGTATCGGGATGTTCTGCAACTTTGGCTCTGATTATTGGTGATTCATCCTGTGCCAATATTTCTAATAATTGAATAGGGGTAGGTATTTTACTATGTAATGGTTTATAGGCAAGATTTGAACGTACATGAAAGCTTGGATCTTTTGTAAATTCTAATAATTTATTTAAAGGTAAATTGGCATTTTTAGAAACAGCTTGCCGGATAGCTTCATCTGCATCTTTTGCTAGTTGTTGTAATACTGGGATAGGGGTTTGATTGCTACGTGCGGCGGTAAGTTTAGAATTGCGATCGCCTTTTTCTAAAATCTGCGCTAACGCATAAGGACTATCAGCACGACGCGCCATCAATTGATGAGCTTTGGTAATTTCTTCCGCTTTTGCTTTCTCTAGTAATAATCGATAACGTTCTAAAACAGGTAAGTTAGGATGAGCAATCACTAAGTCAAACATAGTGGTACTACTATAAACTGTTTTCTCAACTTTTTCATTGAGAAAACGCAGTAATAAATCAGCAGGAGTATTGGGATTTTCTGCTAAAGTACGCCATAAATACTCTTTGCGTTCATCAGCGATGCGTCTCAGTAGGTATTCAGGTGTAGCGAGATGTCTAGCTAATTGCTCGCGGAAATTATTGCTTGTTGCCATTAATTGTTGTAAATATTCATTCCGCTCTGCTTCAAGTACAGTGGGATTAAGAGCTAGTGCCATCCGCAGTTTAGCATCTTTTAAATAGCGTCCCAATTCGTCAGGACTTTTTTGGGATTGTTGCCACAATCGCTCTCTTAAAGTTGCTGGTGTAGAGGGATTACCTAATAATGCTGCCACAACTTCTAAATTACTGCGATCGCTGTTGTACGAGCTATTCAATAAATGCAATATTCCATCTAGCATCTGATAATTTTCTGCTGCTTGAGAATCGCTAGGTACTGATTTTTTTCCTGAGCGATCGCGTCTTTCTGCTGTAAATCTCCCTTCCCATTTAATTGATGATTTCTGGCTAGCTAAGTATGCCAGTGTTTGCCTCTCTGATTCATTCAACGACTCGACTAAATTATCCCATTCTTTTAATATAGAGTTGCGAAATTCTTCCCCCTGCTGCAGCCAAAAAATAATTAATTCTGGTGACTGGCGGTTATCGATAAATTCTTTGATTCGGTTAAGTAATGATGGTGTAGCATCTGGGGCAATTTGCTGCAACATCTCTATCATTATATTGAGGGAAGATGATGCACCCCCTAGCTGTTCTAAAATTGCCACCGGAGTTTGGGGATTACTTCCCAATTGCAGCCGAATATTTAAATTTGAGCCTACTGCTAATTGCTGTAATAGCATATCTCGCAAGGCTTCAGGGGTTTGGGAATTTTGCGCAACAGCCAGATGTATATATGGATTAGGATATTGTGCCAAATGCTGTAATATTTCCCCTGAAACTTGGGGATGTTTGGCAACATTAGCTAAAAATATTGTCTGATCTTGAATCCATGTTTCTAAAGTTTTGATAATCGGTGAAGAATTACTTCTAGTAAGTATCTCTGCTCTCAATACTTCTAAATCAACATTCGCTAACTCAGCTAAAATCCAAGTAGGTGTATTTGGTTGATTTAAATACAAATACCGCAGTTCAGAATTTTTCCAAATAGGTTTATCTGTTGCTGCTTCATTAAAAAATCTTTCTAAAATACTAGTTGGTAAATTTTCCCTTCTTTTTAAAAGCTGCTGCTGAGTGGGAAATAATTGATGCAATATCTCTTCGGTAGCATTGAGATGTTCGGCTACAGTTGCTTGGATTGTTTTATCTTGATGTTGCGCTAATACAGCTAACACATCTGCGGGTGTTTCTGGATTCTTCGCCACTGCTAACTGAATTTTATATACCCTATCTCCAGCCAGCTGCATGAAAGTTTCTGCTGTCGCACAAGGATTTTGCGCCACCGCCAAGCGAATCCAAGCCCAACGGCTTTGTGCTAACATTGCTAATTGTTCTGCATCGGTATTCCAGTCAGATGCAACGGTATATTGTCCTTCCACTAGTTCAATTAATGATGGTGGACAACTGGGGTTAAACTTTACTGCTAACCTAATAGGTAATTCTAAATCCCCTGCTAGTTGTTCTAATACTGCTAAGGGTGTTTCTGGTGATTCTGCAACTTGTAAGCGTGGTTCTAAAGTCGGTTCCTGCGCCAAGCGTTCGAGTAATTGTAAGCGATACTTTAACGGTATATGGGGATTACGCAACGCAGGAATGAGCTTTTCTGCGGGAACCCATTCGCTGAAAAAGCATGGCGGTACAGTTCCCAATTTGAGCAATTCTACAGCTAATCGGTCATTTTGCCCTAGTTCCTGTTGTTGCAGGATGGTATCTACCGCCTTTTGCCAATTTTCTGTGATTTCTCCCGCATAATTTACGTGTAAACTAGCGGCTTGTGATACTTGCTTATCAGTGCTATTAACTAAGACTTCTAAGAGCGATCGCGGTGTTTCAATGTAGTTAGCAAAAGCTAATTGCAATTCTGTTGGCTGCTGTAACAACTGTTCTGGTGTATCCAAAAATGCTTGTAAATCGGCGGCGCTAACTGGCTGAAGAGGTTGCATCACCATAAAACCTAATTATTTAGTACATTTGTACCATAAAAATGACTGTAGGTAAACTATACTTACAGTTTTTATGCCTATGTTCATAATTCCCAGAACTGTCACATCAACAACAGAATTCGACTTTGGCATATTAAAGTTGCGATTTGAAAATCAACGCTGATTTTCTGAGGAGAAAATGGAAGAATGTAAAGGTTAACTGGCTCAGGAAAAGTCTCTCAAGAGAGTTGATGGTGTTGTTGTGATTGGAATAGTCATTGTTTCTCACAGTAAACAACTCGCGCTTGGTGTACAGGAACTAGCAGCGCAAATGGTTCAGGGTAAAGTCCCGTTAGCGATCGCAGCTGGAATTGACGATCCAGATAATCCTTTGGGTACAGATCCCATGCAAGTGTATCAGGCGATCGCTTCTATCTTCAACGATGATGGTGTTTTAGTGTTAATGGATTTGGGTAGCGCTGTGATGAGTGCAGAAATGGCGCTAGATTTCCTCAACCCACAACAACGGGAAAAAGTCCATTTATGTGCAGCACCTATAGTTGAAGGTGCGATCGCAGCTGTAGTTGCCGCCGCCGCAGGTCATAATATTCAGCAGGTGATAACTGAAGCACAGTCAGCTTTAGTAGCAAAACATACTTTGCTCGGCATAGATAGCAGCCCCGCATCGGTTATTTCTACATCTCACGCAGAATTCCCAACAAAAGAAATTCGCCTCACAGTTAACAATCGCTTGGGTTTACACGCCCGCCCAGCAGCGCAATTTGTGACTACAGCCGCTCAATTTCAAGCGCAAATTAAGGTAAGGAATGTTACTAGAGGTACAGATGCCGTTAGAGGTGACAGTATCAACCAAGTAGCAACTTTAGGCGTGCGTCAAGGACATGAATTAGTAATTACGGCTACTGGTATCGATGCTGATGCTGCCTTAGCCGCTTTGGAAGTATTAATTAATAATAACTTTGGCGAAGATGATAGTACATTTACGCCGCCAGTAATTGAGGAAATAGAAGTTAGCCCCGCTTCTGCTGGCGAACTATCGGGAATTCCGGCTTCACCAGGAGTTGCGATCGCGCCTGTCGTCCATTATCAATTACCTGCCATCACTGCTACACAATATCACGTAGAAGATACAGAATTAGAGTGGCAAAGGTTACAAATAGCCATCGCCACCGCCCAGCAGCAAATTCAAACATTATTTTCTCAAGCTTCCCTGCAAATTGGTGATACAGAAGCGGCGATTTTTGTCGCCCATCTATTATTTTTAGAAGATCCGGTACTTTTAGAAGCAGTGCGATCGCGTATTTATGACCATCTTCTCAACGCCGAAGCTGCTTGGCAAGCTGTTGTTGATGAAGTCGCTTCTAGCTACCATCAACTAGAAGATGCTTATTTACAGGAACGAGTGGAAGATGTGGTTGATGTCGGACAAAGGGTACTGCGCTTACTCACCGGTGCATCAGCCAGTGGTTTAGAATTGACGGAACCAGCGATTTTAGTCGCCAGCGATTTAACACCTTCAGACACTATTGGCTTAGATCCCAGCAAAGTATTAGGGATTTGTACCACATCAGGTAGTGCCACATCTCACAGTGCAATTATTGCTCGCACATTAGGTATTCCGGCGGTTTTGGGCGTAGATGCAGGCATATTGTATCTAGAAGATGGCACAATTATGGCCCTTGATGGCGGTAGTGGTAAAGCGTGGGTAGAGCCAGAAGCAGATATTTTGAGTATATTAGAAGCGAAGCGAGAAGCTTGGCAAACTGCACAACAGGAAGCGCTAGCCAAAGCACATCAACCAGCAATTACGCGCGATGGTAAGCAAGTCAGTGTCTTTGCTAACATCGGTAGCATAGCTGATGTTCAAGTGGCTTTAGCTAGCGGTGCTGAAGGAGTAGGACTACTGCGTACAGAGTTCCTGTATTTAGGTAGGACAAGTGCTCCCACGGAAGAGGAGCAATTAGCAGTATACCAAGCCATCGCCCAAGTTTTAGATCAACAGCCATTAATTATTCGGACTTTAGATGTAGGTGGGGACAAACCACTGCCTTACATTAAAGGCGTACCGGAGACAAACCCCTTTTTAGGTTGTCGGGGAATTCGCTTTTGTTTGGAACATCCCGACATATTGACAACTCAATTGCGGGCAATTTTACGGGCTAGTACAGGACACAATATTAAAATTATGCTGCCGATGATTGCCAGTATCACCGAAGTTAGGGCAGCTAAGGAAATTTTAAATGAAGTGCAACGGGAACTCAGACAAGCAGCGATTCCCTTTGATGCCAACATTCAATTAGGTATCATGATTGAAGTCCCCGCAGCCGTAGCGATCGCAGATCAATTAGCAGCTGAGGTAGACTTTTTTAGTATCGGCACCAACGACTTAAGTCAGTATGTCATGGCAGGCGATCGCAATAACCCCCGCGTCGCCAATTTAACCGATGCATTGCATCCTGCGGTATTGCGAATGATTCAGCGCACAGTCAAAGTCGCTCATGACGCCGGAATTTGGGTAGGATTATGTGGTGAACTTGCAGCCGAACCCGCCGCCACAGCGATTTTATTGGGATTAGGATTAGATGAATTAAGCGTCAATCCCCAAGCCATCCCTATTTTAAAACAAGCGATCGCCCAATTAAGTATAAGTCAAAGTCAGGCGATCGCCGCTTCCGCATTACAACTAGATTCCGCCGAACAAGTCAGACAACTTACGGCTTAACTGTTGATGATTAACCAATGTAGGGGCGGGTTCACCAATATTTTCAATGTTCAGCGATCATTCTCAATCAACCCGCCCCTACTGACTGTAATGATTGTGGGAATTTTGAACTAAGATAATTATGTCTTTTAGCAGAAGATTTGTAATTACATCTTTGCTAAACTCTACACAAAGATAGATTTTACCAATTTAAAAAAATAATGAGACAGATGTATCTGTAGGGGCGGGGTTTCCCCGCCCTTTACTTCACGAAAATCCATAATCTCACACTCATTAATTAAATCGGTATTATTTAAATATCAGATGAAAATTGATTAGCCCTAGCAACTACCAACAACATAGTTGCTAACATTTAATGCTTAATTTTTCCTAAAATTTGATTTAATTTATAAGTGCGGGGGTACAAATGCCGTGTCTTCGTCAAATACTGTTTTAGACAAACAACCACAAACTCAAACTTCACCTAATATTGAGTTTTTAAAAGAAGTAGGTCAAGTAGCTGGTATAACTCTTTTATCAATAACAATGCTAGCTAGTTCGGTGCTAGCAGGTGGATTAGTCGGTTTAGCTGTAAGTTTTCGCAATTTACCAGATGTGCGACAACTCAGAAGTTTTTCACCAGCAGAAACAACTTATATTTATGATATTCAAGGTAAATTATTAACAGCCATACATGGAGAAGCTAACAGAAAAATTGTCCCGCTAAATCAAATTTCTCCCAACTTAAAACGCGCCGTCTTAGCTAGCGAGGACAGCCATTTCTATCGTCATCATGGGATTAACCTTGGTGCTGTTGGGCGTGCAGCAATAGTTAACTTTACCGCCGGTGGCGTGCGTGAAGGTGGTTCGACAATCACCATGCAATTGGTGAAAAATATATTCCTGACTAAAAAACGCGCCTTTACTCGCAAAATTGCCGAAGCAGTATTAGCAGTTCGCCTAGAGCAAATTATTAGTAAAGAACAAATTTTAGAAATGTACCTCAATCAAGTTTATTGGGGACATAATAATTACGGCGTCCAAACCGCAGCCCGCACTTATTTTAATAAATCAGCCGCATATTTGACATTGGGTGAATCGGCAATGATGGCAGGTTTAATTCAAGCGCCGGAACAATTCAGCCCCTTTGTGAATATGAAACTGGCGAAACAAAAACAAAAAGAAGTGCTGGGGCGAATGTTAGATTTAAAATGGATTAGCCAGCAAGAATATAATCAAGCTCTGCAACAACAAATTAAACTGGGTAAAATCAGTTCATTTCAAGGTAGTGCGTTGCCTTATGTTACTAATTCCGTCGCCCAAGAAATCGTGAAAAATTTTGGACGCGAGGCATTAATCAAAGGCGGAATGCGGGTACAAACTACAATAGATGCTAAATTTCAATTAATGGCGGAAGCAACTATTAAGAAATGGCATAAAACTCTTTTAGGTCGAGGATTATATAAAAATCAAATGGCTTTAGTTGCCATCGATCCGCGTACCCATTTTATTAAAGCATTAGTCGGGGGAGTAGATTCTAAAGCTGGGGAATTTAACCGCGCTACTCAAGCATTACGTCAACCTGGTTCGGCTTTTAAACCATTTGTTTACTACACCGCTTTTGCTACTGGTAAATTTACACCCAATAGCACAGTAATTGATTCTCCCGTCAGCTATCGCGATGGTGATGGGTGGTATTATCCCCGCAACTATGACGGCGGCTTTATGGGCGCAATGCCAATTCGCACCGCCTTAGCATTATCTCGCAATGTGCCAGCGATTAAAATTGGTAAAGCAGTGGGGATGAATAGAGTTATCGACACCTGCCATACTTTAGGAATTAATAGTCCAATGGTAGCGGTGAGTTCTTTACCATTAGGGGCGATTGGTGTCACACCGCTAGAAATGGCTAGTGCTTATGCCACCTTCGCTAATTATGGTTGGCGATCGCCTGCAACGGCAATTATGAGAATTACTGATAGTAGTGGTAATATCTTATTAGATAATACACCTAAACCTCAGTTAGTCCTTGACCCTTGGGCATCAGCCGCAATTTTAGATGTGATGCAATCGGTAGTAACTGATGGAACAGGTAAAGGTGCTGCAATAGATAGGCCTGTTGCAGGTAAAACAGGGACAACTTCTGCAGAAAAAGATATTTGGTTTATAGGTACTGTACCCCAATTAACAACCGCTATTTGGGTAGGTAGAGATGATAACAAACAATTAGCCAGTGGTGCCACAGGTGGGGGAATGGTGACTCCCGTTTGGCGCGATTTTATGCAGCAAGCGCTTCAGGATGTACCAGTGATGAAATTTAAATCTCCTGCTGAATTTCCCCGCCCAAAGTCAAAGTGAAATATAGCCTTTCTCACCCGCCTGAGAATGAATTCTCAGGCTAATAGTCCAAGTCTACTAAAGTAGACTCAAGATTTTGAGCCTATCTAGTCATCTTTAGATGACTTTCGCTATTAGCAAGGAACTGAAGTTCCTTGCGGGGAAAAATGCGCCAAATTTATCATTTACACATATTCAGGACTCATTTTTAAATTTTTTGTAAACAAAAAAGCATTTCGCTTTCTCATTTATCGAAATCAAGTACCCATTTTCTTGTTTTAGGTAAGCAAAAAGCCATTTTATCTTCTCATTAAGCCTTAACGAGTTCTCACTTTGGTGTTTTCCGCAAGTAAAATACTATTTCACCTACTCAAAAAGCCATATCACTTACTCATTTCAGTAAATCGCGCACTTATTTTAGTGTTTTCCGCAAGTAAAAAGCCATATCACTTACTCATTTCGGTAAATCGCGCAATTGTTTTAGTATTTTCCGCAAGTAAAAAGTTATATTTCTGGCTCAAAAATTGTGCTGTTTGACAATAAACTGCTGTGTAGTTAGCCTTTCTCGTTTTTGGCGATGCCGAAGGCGGTTTACGCCTACGCACTTATTATCAAATCAAATTGTTTAATTGAATATACGAACCGTTCCCCGTTCCCTATTCCCTTCTTCGATGAGGTACGCGCTTCGGGGCATGGCAGTGCCAGTGCCCCTACAATCAACGATTATCTCTACCTCACCAACTTGCAATCTGCTGTAATTGCTAATTGCTAATTATTACCTATAAATAGCTAGCACTGATACTTTAAAAACAAAGTCAATATGCTCTGTATTTTATGTGTTTTAAATGCAGAAATATTTAATTTTATTCGGCAAAATTCATTGGCAAAACAGAATTAACCCAAAAAATTAAGCCTATGAAATTGCCTCATGGCCCGAAATCTCCAGCGCTTGTGCAAATGCTGAAGTGGATTTTCCAACCAATGCCTTTCATGACAGATTGTGCCCAGCGCTATGGTGATATTTTTACCATGCAATTAAATGCACCTGTGGTGTTTATTAGCAATCCCCAGGCTTTAGAAAAAATGTTGACTAGCGATACTAAAGAATTTGCCGCACCTAGCGATTTCAACACGGTATTTGAACCGATGTTAGGAAAAAATTCTGTAATTACAGTTAGCGGGGAAGTACATCGCCGTCAACGTCAATTATTAATGCCGCCGTTTCACGGTGATAGAATGCGTACCTATGGACAGGTAATAAATAAAGTTACAACCCAGGTAATTAGTCAATGGGAAATAGATAAACCATTTTGTACTAGATCGGCAATGCAAATTATTACTATGCGGATAATTATGCAAGCTGTATTTGGATTATACGAAGGCCCCCGCGCCCAAGAATTAGAGGAAATTTTAGCAGCAATGCTGAATGAAAACTCGCCTTTAAGGGTTGTAGAATTGTATTTTCCTGCCTTGAGAATGGATTTAGGCCCCCGCAGTTCTTGGGGAAGATTTTTGCGTCGTAAACAGCGCGTTCACGAACTATTAAACGCAGAAATTCAAGAACGGCGAGACAATCCCGATTCATCGCGGACTGATATTCTCAGTTTACTGATGGCGGCGCGTGATGAAGCAGGTGAAGCCATGACTGATGCAGAATTACGTGATGAATTGATGACACTGTTAACAGCAGGACATGAAACCACAGCCACAGCATTAACTTGGGCTTTGTACTGGATTCATAAGTTACCATCAGTTAAGGAAAAACTATTACAAGAATTAGATACTTTAGGTGAAAATCCAGACCCCAGCAGCGTGTTTAAATCACCATATCTTAACGCTGTTTGCTGCGAATCTTTGCGGATTTATCCTGTAGGAATGTTAACTTTCCCCCGTGTAGTCAGAGAACCTGTATCTTTATGCGGTTACGATTTAGAACCCGGTACAATCGTTCTTGGTTCCATTTATTTGACTCACCAACGCGAAGATTTATACCCACAACATCAAGAATTTAAACCAGAACGCTTTTTAGAACGTCAATTTTCGCCTTATGAGTTTTTACCCTTTGGCGGTGGTGTGAGACGCTGTATAGGTATGGCATTTGCCCAGTATGAAATGAAAGTAATATTAGCAAAAATCCTTTCTAGTTGGGATTTGGCGCTAGTCGATGAGAATTTAGAGATTTATCCAAAACGGCGTGGTTTGGTAACAGGGCCTAATCGCAGCGTGCAAATTGTAGCAAAAAACCATCATCGCTTACCATCTCTGACTTTAGAGTCGAGTAATATCTAACGATTTGGCGATTTTGACAATCACCTCCCTAAAAGTGCGGTGATTGTCAAATTTAGATGGAAAGGGGATGAGTTTGTCGCGATCGCATTAATATGATTGTATGGTGTGAAAAAGCGATCGCATTGGGTGACGATGAGATCGCAGGTAAATTCATGAAGCGATTTTTGGTTGATGATGCGATCGCAAAATTTAAAATTTGCAAATGCTAAATATAGTTAAGGTTAAGGTAAAGTTGACTCTGATGTTGTACAACTACCTGAAAAACAATATTTTCCAGGCTAGATAAAGGAACTGAGGCGATCGCTTATCCAAAAATCTCGTTGTTAGCTTTGGCTACACCTAAATTATCACTTCCTCTAGGGATAATTTTGTTGTATCCTAGACTAGCTTAAGTAATTTTCCACACCAAACTTTACAAGAACTTTTTACGGATTTATCTGTTAGTTTGGGAAAGACTAGATTGTGCTGTTCTTAATTCTCGCTCAGAGAATTATTTTTTTGTCAAATCATACAATTTAAACGTCAATGGATATCCAACTCATCAAAAGAATTGAAAAACCCATTCTGCCAAAGCCAGAAGCACAAGAAGAGTTATCTCAGCCAGCTTCCAGCGATGATACTTTTGAGATTCAAGAATCCACAATTCAGCAACAGCCATTACTTGATGTTAACTATCAAGAATCCAAATATATTCCATTGCGCGATCGTCCTCTGATTCAATCAGTTGGTAATTCCGGCTGGCAAGTTTCAGAAATTTGGCGAGATTTAAGAATAGATAACTTCTATGATTAAACAATTGTTATCTTGCCAGAACAACGTCTAGCAATGTTCTAGATTCAGAGAACGACTTTCACCAGTGTTTGACGCAAAGAAAGTGCCTAAATTAGTATTTGTCTGGAAAATCGCCAGCCCCATCTCTTTATGTGGTGGGGTTAATTCACCAAATTTTAGATTTTAGATTTTAAATTTTGCATTAAACAAAATTTAAAATCTAAACATATCTGTAACCTCAAAGCAGTCACAGAATAAATCTAAAATCAAAAATTGATTTATCTAGAGCAACCACTCTTAATCATGAACTCTACCATCGGGCATAATCGCCCCTTGAAAGTCAACATCATCAAGAATAGCTCCGGTTAAATCTGCTCCTTGCAAATTTGCATTGCGCAAAATCGCGCCATCAAGATTCGCATAGCTGAGATCGGCTCCTTGGAAACTGGCTCCGCTCAAATCTGTAGCCAAATCCCCCCACTGAAGTCTGCGGCTGAGGTTGGCGCGGCACAATTTGGCTTTATCCAAGTTAGCATGATGCATAGTAGCGGCTCTTAAGTCAGCGTAGCTCAAATCTGCCTCAGTTAAAATTGCATATCCTAAATCTGTACGCTGATCGGAACTAGGACGCAAATCTGCTTGAAACAATAGCGAACGGGAAAGTTTAGCACCTGTTAAATTCGCACCGCATAAACTAGCTTTAATTAAATTAGCTGCTGTTAAATTAGTTTGAAGTAGTTTTGCACTCGTCAAATCTGCTTCTCGCAGCAAAGCACCAGATAAATCTGCATCGCTCAAATCTGTACCCCAGAGTAGCGCTTCACTTAAATCTGCTTGTTTGAGCGCAGCTTGACTCAAATTAGTTTTGCCTAAGCGCGTCTGACGTAAATCTGCATAGCTAAAATCGGCACCTGTTAAAATTGCATTTGTAAGTTCTGCTTCTTGTAAATTGACTCGCGGAAAACTGCGTTCTCCAGCGCTATAACGTTTGAGAATTTCATCCACATCCATAAATTACTCGACTTTTGATTGACAACTGGAGCGCGATCGCATCCCCTGTTAGCCATCTGTAGCAACCTTAAACCGGAATATTACAAGGCTGGGTTAATTCTGCCATCAGTTCTGCAATTGACATGATTCGCTCAGTGTACCTAACATTCGTCCCCTTGTCCCCCTTATCCTCCTTGTCCCCTAACCCCTATTTTCAGAAAACACTGCTGTATTATCTCGCAGCGCTTTGAGGCTTTCGCTTTGCTGTAACATATGTTGGCTAATGCGATCGCACGCTAAATCGCAAAGCTCAAAAATCATCGGATCGGTAATTGCGTAAAAAGCACTAGTACCTTTCGTTTGACGCGATACCAACCCTGCTTGAGTTAACACTTTCAGATGCTTGGAGAGATTTGCTTGTCCTAAGCCTGTTGCATCCACCAAATCCATCACATTCATCGGCCCTGACTTTAAACAAGTTAAAATTTGTAGTCGGCTAACTTCTGATAGCACCTTAAAATAATCAGCAAGAGCCACAAGTACTGTTGAATTAGTCTGAGATGGCTTTGGTTCTGGCATAGGAGGTTGCATCTTCAGCACATCAATTAATTGTATAACTATTTAGTATAATAACCAGATATTTTTATTAGTAAATTTTACTCATCAGTAAGTGCTGGTGTAAAAAAATTCGCTTGTTGAGATTATGTGGCTGATAAAAAACTCCACCCACAGTCATTGAGTTTTGTAGGGGCAGGTTCATGAGCAATTATTGTTGATCCTTGTAGGGGCGGGTTTATTTAGATCTTTGTGAATCAATGAAGATATCGGTGAACCCGCCCATACTACAAAGACTTGCTATACGCGGGTATTAAACCAGATTTTTTGAACAACTGACAACTGACACTTGTACAGACGCGATTAATCGCGTCTCTAGCAACTAACAACTGACACGCACAGCGCCATAAAAATCTCGACAAAAGTCTAATTAACTTCCCCAGGTAGGTACAGATAGTCTAGATACATCTGGATTCGCTACCAGCCAACTACCTTCATGCTTATCTTCGTTCTTCAAACTTTAGCAGAAATTCTAGCTGGAGGAACCTCACTCACCAGTACAGAGCAAATTGACTTTAGTCATCCTAGTAATCGACGGGAAGAGGGTGCAGGGCCGACTCTCAATTTGTATGTTTATGACATTCGTGAGAGTAAGCAGTTTCAACAATCTGGTAGACAAGTGGAACGTAAAGCTTCACGAAGTTTACAACCCACATCTGTAGGTTGGTCGCCTAATTGGTTTGATGTCTCTATGTTATTAACAGCCTGGGATCGAACCGCCTTAGGCGAACATCATTTACTCAGCGAAGCTTTAACAGTACTGCTGCGTCATCGGTCTTTGCAAGAAGACTATTTGGTTCCAGAACTGCGGGGTTACGGGAATTTAGCTCTGACAGTGGCTTTAGATCCACCTATTGAGATTGGTTCACTATGGAGTGCGCTGAATGTACCATTGCGTTCCGCCTTGTATATCACAGCCATGATTCCAGTTGAACCACAAACTACCCTCGTACCGCTAGTTTACGAACGGATTTTCAATTTGCAAAACCAATTGAGTGAGAACGGTAACGGCACAGTAGTTACCAGGCGAGTAGCGATCGCAGGTATGGTGAAAAGTGCAGTTACTAATTTACCCCTAACTACAGCAGAAGTAACTATACAAAGAACTAAAAAATCAGCGATAAGCAATAAAGAAGGGCTGTTCTTTTTTGAAGATATGCGTCTGGGTAATTATGTCTTGACAGTCAACTGTCCCGGCTACTTACCCCAGAATGTCAATGTCTTGGTGGATAGCCAAAATTATAGCTTCAAAGAAATCTTACTAACTCCTGAATAAAGAGGGCATGGGGCATTGGGCATTGGGCATTGGGCATTTTTCTACCTCATCCCCTACCCCTCTGCCCTCTGCCATTAACTTTTAACTAAATTGGAGAGACTTTTATGGCTAGACTAGATTACTTTGCACCTGGTGTCTATGTTGAAGAAATAGACAGAGGTAGTAGACCAATAGAGGGTGTCAGCACTGCAGTTGGCGGATTTGTTGGCTTTACCGAAGATATTCGTGATGGGGCTGAACTATTTAAGCCCATGTTGGTCACCAATTGGACGCAATATCTTAACTACTTTGCCCGTCCTAACTCCGATGGCTTCACCGATTTCAACGCTTATTTACCCTTCGCCGTTTATGGCTACTTTATGAATGGTGGCGGGCGCTGTTGGATAACTAGTATCGGTACACAATTACCAGGCGCACCCAAACCGCCAAATCCCGAACCAGCCAGCATTCGCATTAGCGGTCGCGGTAATCGTCCTACCCTCCGGTTGACATTACGCCCCGAACAAGCAGCAGGCGGTGCAATTAACATTTTCATTAGCGATAGCGGCCCTCGTGCCTTACCAGAAGGTACAGAAGGCGAACAACCACCAAATACAGGGGAATACTTTACCGTCCAAATCCGTCGGGGTGATGAAGTTCTCGAACAATATGAGAACTTAACTATGAATCGCGAAGTTCCCGGACAAGTAGCAACTTATGCGATCGCGGCTTTGAGAGGTTCCATGTATGTCAACGTCGAAGATATTTCTCAATCTGGACAACCTTTATCTCGGCGTCCGACTAATGGCCAGTATGAACTAGCGCCCCCCATTGTCGCCCAAACAGTTGATAGATTTTCGCGAGACTTTGAAGGAGTCCGCGACGATCGCACAGGGGTCAGAGGGATTTTTGAAATCGATGAAATCACCATGCTAGCTTGTCCCGACTTAATGCGGGCTTATCAATCAGGCGTGATGAACTTGGATCAAGTCCACGGCATCATGGAACTAATGATTAGTATGTGTGAGGGTTCTGCTAGTGGCGACATTCCCAACCCACCCAACCGCATGGTATTAATCGATCCACCACCAGAACAAACCAAACCCCAACAGGTAGTGGAGTGGTTAAACAGATTTAACCGCCGTTCCATGTTTGCGGCGCTGTACTATCCTTGGATTAAAGTACCCAACCCACGCGATCGCGGTAATCCCATCCTCATCCCTCCTTGCGGACATGTCATGGGTGTGTGGTCGCGTACCGACGAAACCAGAGGCGTTTACAAAGCACCAGCTAACGAAGTACCTAGAGGCGTCATCGGTCTAGGTTATGAAACCAACTTCCGCGAACAGGAACTGTTAAACCCCTTAGGAATTAACTGTATACGCAGCTTCCCCAATCGTGGTATTCGCATCTGGGGCGCAAGAACACTAGTAGAACCAGATAAAACCGAGTGGCGTTACATCAGCGTCCGCCGCTTAATTAGTTATATTGAAAAATCCATCGAACTAGGTACTCAATGGGTAGTTTTTGAACCCAACGATGAAGATTTGTGGGCTAGAGTCAAACGCACCGTCAGTAACTTCCTAGAAAGAATTTGGCGTGAAGGTGCCTTATTTGGTGCATCACCAGAACAAGCATTTTATGTTAAATGCGATGAAGAACTTAACCCACCAGAAACCAGAATTTTAGGACGTTTATACATCGAAGTCGGTGTTTGTCCAGTCAGACCAGCAGAGTTTGTCATCTTCCGTATTAGCCAATGGAATGGCATAGAAGATGAAGAATAAACTTTCTTAATTCACTCGATTTTATCAGTGCAGGACTTACGCAAAAACTCTCAAATTTTTATTAATCTGTGTCCTCTGTATTTGGTGCGGTTTATTTCTCCCTCAACCATGCGTAAGCCCTGTTTATATCCTCAATTTTGGATTAAAAATCCACCAGCCACAATCATAAATAGGAGTTAAATCATGCCCGGTCAACCAGAATTATTAGCTGCTTGTCTATTTTATTTTGAAGCAGATGGAGTTACAGAGAAATCTATTAAAGAAATTAGCGGGTTAGGTGTAGAAAACACCCCAGCCCAAGAAGTACATGGTTCGAGTAAAAGCGGTAAAATTTGGCGACAAGCAACTCCTACCGTTACCAAATTTACGAATATTACCCTGAAAGTAATTGCCACCGCCGATGTAGACCTTTATCAATGGTACCAAAAGTGTAACGAGGATATGGGTACACCTCGTCAATGGGATCAAAATCGGAAATCAGCTTCTGTAGTTGCCTATAATCAACAACTCACAGAAGTGGCGCGCTGGAATATTGTCAATTGCTATCCTGTGAAATATACAGGCCCAACATTAACAGCTTCTAGTGGTGATATGGCTACAGAAACAGTCGAATTAGTTCATGAAGGTGTTAAACGTGTTAAATAAATTTCCCTAATTCATAGTTTCTCATTTAGGGCTATTTACAATCTTTGTGAAACCTGACTGTTGAGGTTTTATCAAGCAGCGTGAAAAGTCAGTTTTGACAGGGAGGAAAATAAACTACTGGATTTTACTCCCTGTCCTCTGTCTTGATTTGGTAAAAAAAAGTGGCTCAAGCAACTGAAAAACTTCCAGAAATTCTTGCTACCCATAGGTTCTATTTAGGATTGACATTAGACGGTCAAAAAGATAATAGTGATTGCTACTTTTTAGAATGTCAAGGTTTTAAAAGAACCCAAGATGCCATTGAAGTCTGTGAAGTTACCCCTAACAAATGGGGAGTAGCAGCTAAAGGTTTAGTAGTTAGAACTAAAATACCTGGAAATGTCAAAAGTGGCAATATAACTCTCAAGAGAGGGACAATTGCTAACTCTATGGTTTTTTGGAAATGGTTTGAAGAAGTGCAAAATGGTAAATGGGCAAATCAGCGAAAACTCATGGCTTTATCTATTTATAATCAAGCCAGTCAAGAAGAAGCGAGATTTGAATTAGCGGGTGCTTGGCCTGCTAGTTATAAAATAGCTGATTTAAACGCCCGCAGCACTGACTTACATATTGAAGAACTGGAGATTGCTTTCGAGGAATTTAAGCGAGTGAAGTAATCAGGAGAATTATGTTCCCGACAGAGTTTGAATTTACATTACCCAAGGGGTATCTAGACGCAGAAGGTAACCTCCATCGCCAAGGTATCATGCGTTTATCAACAGCGATAGACGAAATCGCACCACTGCGCGATCCCAGAGTTAAAGCTAACGAAGCTTACGCCACCATTATTATTTTGTCACGTGTCATTACTCGCTTGGGCGCTCTCTCGGAAGTAAATCCTGCGATCGTGGAAAATTTTTTCTCCCAAGATTTAAATTACCTCCAAGATTTTTATCGTCAAATCAACGGTTTAGAAACAGCAAATTCTCCAGCAGTTCTAGTCAATAGTCAATAGTCAATAGTCAATAGTCAATAGTCCATAGTCCATAGTCTATAGTCTATAGCTCATAGTTCAATATCCAATGACAAATGACCATTGACCATTGACAATCTTAAACTCCCGACTTCTACCCTCAAAGGACTAAAAAAGAAGCCGGGACTTTGCCCTAACTGCTCAAAACCTATAGAATCTATAATCTAAAACTAAAATTGTTATGGGTCGTAAGCAAGATAATCTCGTTACTGAATTTAACTTTATTCTTCCTAGAGGATTGATTGATAGCCAAAACCGAGTTCATCGTCATGGAGTGATGCGTTTAGCTACCGCCAAAGATGAAATTGTGGTACAACAAGAGCGCAAAGTTCAGGAGAATCCAGCCTATGGTACTTTGGTAATGTTAGCACGAGTTATTACCCGCTTAGGTAGCTTAAACTCTGTTAGTCCCGATTTATTAGAAGGTCTACTATTGCATGATATTGCTTATCTGAGAGAATTTTATAATCGTATTAATCAACAAGGAAATGTCGAGATACCCACACAATGTCCTCATTGCAATACTCAATATTCAGTCGAGCTAAAACTCGCGGGGGAGTAGTCAGCTACCCCTCTGATACCTTATATGAGGAGGTAGCTTTCATCGCTTATCACTTCCACTGGTCACAAGATGATATTTTTAATTTAGAGCATAAAACCCGTCAACGCTGGGTTACAGAAATTAATAAAATTAACCAAAAATTAATATGAAAATAAAAGTTAACTACTCACCAACCCTAAATGAAGTTAACGAACTTGATTTAGCATTAGCAACTACACCAAAAGGAGAATGCATTATCGGTCGTTCTCCTGATTGTGATGTAGTTCTAGACAGTCCTGATGTTAGTAGAATACACGGTAAATTCTTTATTCAAAGTGGAAATTACTATTTCTGCGACCTTGGTAGTAGAAATGGCTCGATCGTTAACGGTAAACTAGCAGAAAAAAATAGCCCCTTCTTATTAAAGGATAAAGACATTATTCGCATTGGCGATTACACGATGATAGTGGAAGATATAATTCCAGCATCAGAACAATTGGCAGAAACAGTATTTAGAACGATAGATCCAGCCATATTTTCTGGGCGACTTAGCGCTAATCAAACTCCAGAAGTAGTCAGTCAATCTGAAGTAGAAGTTAGCCAAACACAAAACGAAGTAGAAGCCACAGAATTAGAAGAAGCAATTAATGCTCTAGAAAATATCTTAGAAACTTCAGACGAAACTGGTGAACTAGAAGCTGATGTAAGTACACCAACAGCAGAAGAAGAAGTTACCTTTATACAATCCCAAGATGTTGATGTTATTACACCAACACCAGAAGCGGTAAGTGAAATTCCTGGGACTATTAATCAAGAAAGTGTCGCTACACCAGAATCAGAAGAAGTCACTTTTATACAACCTCAAGATATCATTACGCCAACATCAGAAGCAGTAAGTGAAATTCCTGGAACTGTTAATCAAGAAAGTGTGGCTACCCCAGAACCCGAAGAAGTCGGCTTTATAGAACCTCAAGATGTTATTACGCCCACATCAGAAGCGGTAAGTGAAGTTCCTGGGACTATTGATCAAGAAAGTGTGGCTACCCCAGAACCCGAAGAAGTCACCTTTATACAACCCCAAGATGTTATTACGCCTACACCAGAAGCGGTAAGTGAAACTCCTACAACGATAAATGAAGAAAGTGTTGCAACATCAAATGAAATTCCTGGAGATATTAACCAGCAATATCTTGATGAAGATGCAGAAATTTTGCGAGAATTCACAATAGTTCAACCACGAGATATTGCCAGCCAATCATATCAGACGGTGAGCGAAGTTCCTGCCGATATTAATGAACAAAATATCCTGGAAAAAGAGGAAATTCTCCAAGAATTTACTAATGTACAACCGCGAGATATTCTTGCTCAACCACCAGAATCAGCTAGTGAAGTTCCCGCAGATGTGGCGGAAATTTTACAAGACTTCACTATTGTGCAACCCCGTAATGTAAATCTACCTTTTGAGTCAATTAGCGATACTGACGAAAGTATTAGCAATGAAGATGCTGTAAATGAAGTTAACGTAGATATTGCACCAGTAGAAGCCCCAGAATTTGTTGATAACTTTACTCCAGAATTTAGTCACGATGAAGAAGGTACATTTACAGAAGATGTGCTGATTGTCTCCGGCTCTATAGTTAGTGGTTCATCCGATATCGTGAGTGAAGTTCATGATATTAGTGCTGATGATACATCAATAGTTGAAACACCAACCGAAGTAGTCAGTGAAGTGAGTCAATCAGCAGATATCAGCGATCACGAAGTTAATTTGATTGCCAATAATACAGAAGAATTAGTTGCAGATATTGGAAATTTAGAAACTGCACAAGATGTTGATGCTGTATCTCCAACAGTTAATGAAGTTGCGGAACCAACTAATATTGAATCTTTAGAACAACTAGAAGAATTAGTTGTTACTTCTAAATCTGAACCTGAAACTGCAGAAGATGAAACAACGCCAGAATTAGTTGTTACTTCTAAATCTGAACCTGAAACTGCAGAAGATGAAATCATGCCAGAATTAGTCAGTAATCAAACTTCAGAGTCAATTAGTCAAACGTTTGCCGAAATTTTTGGCACAGAAAAAACACTATCTGATGAAATAGCCGAACAACAAATACCTGTAAGTGAGCCACAAGCAATGATCAGTCAAAAAAATATAGTTCTTATAGCTCACGACAGCAAAAAATCAGAATTAGCTGATCTGGTAAATCAACACAAAGAATTTTTCTCACAGAGTCTGACTGTTGCTTGGCCATCTATCAGTGAAGTTTTAAGTCAACAAGCAGGTATCACTGTTAGTCAACAAATTCCAGCCGCTACATCTGGAGGATATCAAACTATTAATTCCTTGGTAAATTCAGGAGAGGTTTTAGCAGTAATTTTCCTCAGAGATTTTCTCATACCTCAGCCTGGTCAAGCTAATGAAGAAGCATTCTTAAGAAGCTGTAACATTAACCAAGTTCTCCTTGCAACTAATTTACCAACCGCAGAGGCGATCGTGCATTATCTCAAACATTTGTAGATCAGCTATTCTGCTTTTAAGTTGCACAATCCATCATGAGGGCTGTTGACTGTTGACAGCCCTTAGGGACTTCCAAATAAAAAAACATCCCAATCATTAACTTACTAAGCCCGCAACTCGTAGGGGCGGGGTTACCCCGCCCCTACAATTTGGGATAATTTATTTTCTGGAGTTCCCTTATTAGTAGTTATGCAATTTAGATGGACATTAGCTTATACCAATTCTCTGTGAAGCTGCACATAAACGCCCGCAGGCTAGAAGCCTGGGGCTAAACAAACAAAGCCTGCCTACGCAGGCTAAATTATATGCATCTTCATATTAAATTGGTATTACATGCATCAAGCACAGGAGTAGGCGCAAAGGAAAAATAGCTAATCCCCAATGCCCAATGCCCAATGCCCTATGCCCTATGCCCAAAAAAATGCGCAAATCAATCATTTACATGGGATGCTGGTTGATTGATTAGTGAGATTTGCAGATGTCTGTTGTTTCTGGTGTAACTGTTACTGTTCCCGCCACCACTGCTAATTTGGGGCCTGGTTTTGACTGTATCGGTGCAGCTTTAACGCTGTACAACGTGTTTAATTTCAGTCGTCAGGATGAAGGCGGGTTAACTATTCATGTCACGGGTGAGGAAGCTGACGGGGTACAAACTGATGAGAGTAATTTGCTCTATCAAGCTTTTGTGAAGCTATATCAATATATAGAGCAAATACCGCCAAGTGTGAAAATTGAAATTCAGCTAGGTGTACCGTTGGCGCGGGGTCTGGGTAGTTCAGCGACTGCAATTGTTGGGGGTTTGGTTGCGGCGAATCAATTAGCTGGGGAACCTCTCTCGCAGTTGCAAGTAATGGAATTAGCGATCGCAATGGAAGGACATCCAGATAATGTAGTCCCGGCTTTATTAGGCGGATGTCGTCTGGCGGCTAGCAATGGTGCAGCTTGGGAAATTTGTGATGTACCTTGGCAGGAAAATATTATTCCAATTTTGGCGATTCCTGATTTTGAACTTTCTACTTCCGAGGCGCGGCGAGTTCTCCCCACTGAATTTAGCCGTGCTGATGCTATTTTCAATACCGCCCATTTAGGATTATTGCTGCGTGGTTTGGCAACTGGTAAGGGAGAATGGTTAAAGACAGCTTTGCAAGATAAATTACATCAGCCCTATCGTAAAGCTTTGATTCGTGGTTACGATGCCGTGAATATGGCGGCTGTAGCGGCTGGTGCATATGGCATGGTAATTAGTGGTGCAGGGCCGACATTATTAGCTTTAGCCGATGCAGAACATGCTCAAGCTGTAGAAGCAGCGATGAAAACTGCTTGGCAAGCAGAAGGAATTACAGCTGTAGTGCGATCGCTTTCTCTGGATAACCAAGGCGCGAGAAGCGTTAAACAAGGATAAACAGGAATTATGCAGCAAATAGTCTCAGAAATAGCAGCCATTCGCCAGCAAATTCAGGCTCTCGAACAAGAACGCGCCAGCTTCACTGTAAATAATATAGTGCCCAGCGAGCATAATTCACCCAGCGCGATCGCCGAAGCTTACCGTCGCTTTGCCAGAGAAAATGCTCAACTCGCGGTAGAAATTAAAGGTATTGATGATGCGATCGCCGCCTTGGAACTTCAGCTAGAACAAAAACAAGTAGAACTTGCAAATTGGCATATTAATTCTAAACAACTCACCCTCCAGCAGCAGCTAGAAGAAGCTAGAAGTGTCGCCCAAGTTCATGCGCAACGCATTAATCAACTCGCTGGCGAACTAGCAACCGAAATCCGTCTGCTGAAATCTTGCGCCGATGAGCTAAGTCCCTTGTATTGGCAAGTTTATTACAAACCCTTCATTACCGGCTTCAAGACAATCTCCGTTCCTCACATCCGCTCAGATGGTGATGTGTGGACAATTGTCAACCGTATTGTTTAACTTTAGCAGCCATCACTATATATATAGTGATGCAACAACATTCAGCCCACAACAGTGGGCTTTGTAATGATAGCCACAGGCTTACAGCCTGTGGGCGTTATATCGGATTAGCAGCTATCTTCAATCAAAATTACCCCCTTAACAATGGCGCGAGTAATCACTCACAACAAAGCTTTACCAATTGAGTTACAAAGAATTGATTGTTTCTTCCAGCAAATTTCTAAATTTAACTTTTGCTATAAGCCTATCACTGACTAGCTTTCAGCCCATCCGCAAAATTCTGGTTTGAAATTTACAAAAAAATAGACCACACATTGACGTTGCAAAACTTTACAATTAGAATGGTGGACGGCAAAACGATGAGTATTTATCTCTATCCAAATCTTAAGATTTACTCTCGTAGGGATAAATTACGTTTACAAAACTACAAGCTCGTTCATATACTGTAATCAAAAGAAAATTGTAAATCAATTGTCAAAAGTGATGAGTCTTATTCAAGTCCCTTGGCTAACAGCCATAATACTCTTGCCCCTGATGGCATCCCTAGCCATCCCCTTGATTCCCGACAAAGAAGGTAAAACCGTTCGCTGGTATGGTTTGGGAGTAGCACTAGCAGACTTTGCTCTAATGATTTATGCCTTTTGGCATCACTACGACTTCCAAAACTCCGGCTTCCAACTAGTAGAAAAATATTCTTGGATACCACAGTTAGGATTGAACTGGTCTGTAGCAGTAGACGGTTTATCAATGCCTCTAGTGTTACTAACCGGCTTAATTAACACCCTAGCAATCTTCGCGGCTTGGAAAGTAACCAACAAGCCGCGTTTATTTTATGCATTAATGCTGGTGATGTACAGCGCCCAGCTTGGCGTGTTTGTTGCCCAGGATTTACTATTGTTCTTCTTAATGTGGGAAATCGAGTTAGTACCTGTATACTTACTAATTTCCATTTGGGGTGGTGCAAAACGCCGCTATGCTGCGACTAAGTTTATTATCTACACTGCTGCCGCATCAATATTTATTCTGATAGCTGGTTTTGCAATGGCATTCTCTGGAGATACTGTCACCTTTGACATGGTGGCTCTAGGAATGAAAGATTATTCTACAGCATTTGAACTATTAGTTTACGCAGGTTTCTTAATTGCCTTTGGCGTGAAAATGCCAATTTTCCCTCTACATACTTGGTTACCTGATGCTCACGGTGAAGCCTCTGCACCTGGTTCCATGATTTTGGCTGGTGTATTGCTGAAAATGGGTGGCTATGCACTCATCCGTTTTAATATTGAAATGTTACCTAATGCCCATGTAACTTTTGCCCCAGTATTGGCAATCTTGGGTGTAGTAAATATTGTCTACGGTGCTTGCTGTGCCTTCGCTCAAACTAACCTCAAACGTCGTTTGGCTTACTCTTCAATTGCCCACATGGGGTTTGTATTGATTGGGATTGCTTCCTATACAGAAATTGGCATTAGCGGCGCTGTTCTCCAGATGGTTTCTCACGGTTTAATTGCTGCTAGCTTGTTCTTCCTCTCTGGTGTAACTTACGAACGTACCCACACCTTGATGATGGACAAAATGGGCGGTATGGGTAAAGTAATGCCCCGTACTTTTGCTCTATTCACAGCAGGTTCAATGGCTTCCCTCGCTTTACCAGGAATGAGCGGATTTGTCGGTGAATTGATGGTATTCCTGGGTATTTCTAGCAGTGATGTTTACAGTTCTAGCTTCAAAGTTGTAGTTGTATTACTCTCCGCAGTTGGCGTAATTTTGACTCCGATTTACTTACTGTCGATGTTGCGTCAAGTATTCTACGGTAAGCAAAACGAAGAGTTACACCTCGATAAATTCATCCCTGATGTTAGACCCCGCGAATTGTTTATCACCGCTTGTCTTTTAGTTCCCATCATCGGTATTGGTTTATATCCCAAGTTAATCACCCAAACTTATGATGTCAAAGCAGTACAATTAGCTGCTCATGCACGCCAAGTTCTACCAGTAGTTGCTCATCAGCAACCATCAAGCCTCTACTCTCGTTTGTTGAAAGCTCCAACATTGGCTGCTTCTCCAGTTGAAAATTTGGTTAATATTACTGAGTAATTATATTTTTCACTAAGGGTGCTGCAAGTAAATTCTAAATATGAGGGGAAAATAGGTGGTTGCAAGACCACCTATAATTTTATGTATTTTTGCCAGAGAATTAATTTCAAAAATATATAGGTCGGGGTAATTAAATATAATGCAATACGGTTCAGTTAGCGTCAAAAAACTGATTTGGCGTAGGTTGGGTTGAGGGACGAAACCCAACATTTTCGGCGCTTTGTTGGGTTTCACTTCGTTCAAACGCCAGTTGCTACAACGGGGGGAACCCCCCTTCGGGTTCGCCAGTCGCCTGCGGAGGGAAACCCTCCCGCAGCGCTGGTCTCACCGCAATGCACTGGCTCCCCAACCTACATTTATCCTTAACTGAACCGTATTGAAATATAATGCTCAATGGTCAATCGTCATTTGTCATTGGTCATTGGTCAGAGACGCGATGAATCGCGTCTGTACAATTGTTAGTCGTCTTCCTTGTCCTCCTTGTCCCCCTTGTCCTCCTTTCTGTGTCCCTTTTATTTACATAGGATTCCTATATAAACATTTGTTTCTATCTTCCCAGTTACATATACCGTACTATAGATACCATCCTGAGCCTTCAAAGACTAAATTTAGTAGGTAAGCGGATACTAGGAGTATAGAAACTCATGCCAGATAAGCCAAGGCTGGAGGAGCAAATAATATCACAAGCAGCAGAAAATACCTTAGCTAACCGACTGGATGAAGTAGAACAAATAGACGTAGATGTGCGCACAGACTTGTTGAAAGTCGCTCAGGGACAAGTGGAAGAAGTTTCCCTAACTGGTAAAGGTCTGGTGCTGCAAAAAGATATCCGCGTACAGGAAATCAAAGTCAAGACAGATAGCGTTGCTGTCAATCCTTTAAGTGCGATTTTTGGGCAAATAGAACTAAATGAACCAGTAAATGCGATCGCGCGTATAGTTATGACAGAGGTTGATATTAACAATGCACTGTCCTCCGATTTAGTTAAAAGCCAAGCACAAATTTGGCAATTAAATGTAGATGGTGAAATTGTCAGTTTTCATCTGCAACAAATCCAGGTATTACTGCCAGGTAGCGGTAAAATGGAATTTATCGGCAATGTGTTGCTAGAAGAAAAAGGACAAAGCCATCCGTTAAGTTTTACTGCAAGGGTTAGCCCACCTACAAATTCACAGCCCTTGATGTTAGAAAGTTTTAACTGTACTCAGGGAGAAGGCGTTTCAGTCCCTCTAATTGCAGCTTTAATGCGTAAGCTGAAAGAATTGCTGCAATCATCTTATTTTGCATGGGACAATATGATGTTACGCATCAAAGATATAGAGGTTCAAAAAGCAAATCTCATACTTTTAGTCGAAGCCCATGTAAAGCAAATCCCCTCTACAGAAAATCTACCCTTAAGTAAGTAAATTCTGCATTCAAACCATCAAAATTTACTTACTATTTTGTGTGTCAATCTCTTTAATTCTCTAATTTCCGAATATGCAAGAATACGATGTTGTCATTATTGGTGCAGGACATAACGGTCTAGTTTGTGCTGCTTATTTACTCAAAGCTGGCTATAGCGTTTTACTATTAGAAAAGCGTTCTGTTCCTGGTGGTGCAGCGACAACAGAAGAATGTTTACCCCAAGAAGCACCAGGATTTAAATTTAATTTGTGTGCTATCGATCACGAATTTATTCATTTGGGGCCAGTTGTAGAAGAATTAGAACTAGAAAAATACGGTTTAGAATATCTGGAATGCGATCCAGTAGTTTTCTGTCCTCATCCTGATGGTAAATATTTTTTGGCACACAAATCTCTAGAAAAAACTTGTGCAGAAATTGCACGTTACAACGAACGTGATGCGAAAAAATACGCCGAATTTACCGACTATTGGCAACGAGCATTAGGGGCAATGATTCCCATGTTTAATGCGCCACCAAAGTCAATTATAGATATTCTCGGCAACTACGATATTACAAAACTCAAAGATTTATTTTCTGTCATTGGTTCGCCTAATAAAACGCTGGATTTTATTCGCACCATGTTAACCAGCGCTGAAGATTTACTAAATGAGTGGTTTGATGAAGAATTTCTCAAAGCACCCCTAGCCAGATTAGCCGCCGAACTTGGCGCACCACCATCACAAAAAACTATTGCTATTGGTGCAATTATGATGGCAATGCGTCACAATCCTGGTATGGCTAGACCTCGCGGTGGTACTGGCGCACTTGTCAAAGCTTTGGTGAATTTAGTTACTAGTAAAGGTGGGGTGATTCTCACAGATCAGCATGTAGAAAAAGTGTTGATTGATGATAAAAAAGCAGTAGGTGTGCGGGTAGCTGGTGGTAAAGAATATCGAGCTAAATATGGCGTTATTTCTAATATTGATGCCAAGCGTTTATTCTTACAAATGACTGATAAAAGTGATATTGATGCAGTCGATCCGGATTTATGGGAAAGATTAGAACGGCGAATTGTTAATAACAATGAAACAATTCTCAAAATAGATTTAGCCTTAGATGAACCATTACGCTTTCCTTATCATGCACATAAAGATGAATATCTAATTGGTTCTATTTTGATTGCTGATTCTGTTGCTCATGTAGAACAAGCTCATAGTAAATGCACTTTAGGAGAAATTCCTGATTCTGACCCATCAATGTATGTTGTTATGCCCAGTGCTTTAGATCCAACTTTAGCACCACCAGGTAAACATACTGTGTGGATTGAATTTTTTGCTCCTTACCAAATTGCAGGTGCAGAAGGTACTGGTTTAAAAGGTACTGGTTGGACAGATAAATTAAAAAATAAAGTCGCAGATAAGGTTGTTGATAAATTAGCAACCTATGCACCAAATGTGAAAAATTCAATTATTGCTCGGCGTGTAGAAAGTCCAGCAGAATTAGGAGAAAGATTAGGCGCTTACAAAGGGAATTATTACCACGTTGATATGTCTTTAGATCAGATGGTATTTTTCCGCCCATTACCAGAAATAGCCAACTATAAAACACCAATTGATAATCTATTTTTAACTGGTGCGGGAACACATCCCGGTGGTTCTATTTCTGGAATGCCAGGACGCAATTGTGCTAGGGTATTTTTACAAACCAAACATCCGATTGCCCAGACTTTAAAAGATGCGAGAGATTCCATTAAGTCTACTGTCGGTTCTGTGTTTGGAATTATGTAGTTTTTAGCATCAAAAAGCAAAGATACGAAGGAACATTTTGTGTCTTTGCTTTTTTATTTAAATCTGTAAAAGGTTAGCGATCGCCTGCGGTAATGGCAGTACAATAATCACCAATAATGCCATTGATAATAAACCCAAAATATCCCGTTTATTATCCAGTTCTGTAACATCATTAAGGGCTGGTTCATCAACTAAGGGTATGAGTAATAAGATGATTGCCCAAATGAAATATTCTGATTGGATAAAAGACAGTAATAACAGCAATAAACGCGCTATTTGCCCAATAGCGATCGCAGTTCTTTGTCCAAAGATAGCGTGAACAATATGACCGCCATCTAATTGTCCTACAGGCATTAAATTTAAGGCGGTGACAATTAATCCTAAAAATCCAGCAATTGCAACTGGATGTAAGTTAATAGCCGACGTTGCAGTTAAACTATTTCCTAGTGCTAATTTGGCAAGTATAGCTATCAAAATAGAATATTTAGGATTCAGCGCCTCTGGATTTAACATACCAATTTTTGGGTTTAAAGCCACCACTTCTGAATGAGCTAAACCCCAAATTAATAAGGGTAAAGTGACAATAAAACCAGCAATTGGCCCGGCAATACTGACATCAAATAAAGCTTTGCGGTTAGGGATTGGACTCCGCATTTGTATAAATGCGCCAAATGTGCCTAAGAAAAAAGGCACGGGGATAAAATAGGGCAAGGTGGCGCGAATTTTGTAGTATCTAGCTGTTAAATAATGACCGAGTTCATGGATACCCAAAATTGTCATTAAGCCTAAAGCATAAGGTAGCCCTTGAAGTAAAAGCTGGGGATTGGATTGTAATGCTTTGGGAGTGACACCAGCAATTGACGAGCCAACTAAGGTAGTAGTTACTAAAGTAGCGAGTAACAGCACCAGTGCTACTACTGGGCGGGTTAATTTTTCTGGTTTGGGAGAATTAACCTGTTTTGCTGCTTGAGTGTTGGGAACAAGGACAAAGAAAGGTTTGCTGTTGATACCTTCTTGAAATATCAGCAAAAAGCGATCGCCAAATTGGGCTTCGATATTAGACTTAATTTGCTGATAAGCCTGAGTGGGTGAAGTTCGCAATTGACCGCGACAAATCACCGCCTGGGGTCGATACTCAATGTTTTGAATGTAGTATGTAGACCAGGGAAAGCAATTTCGCAGTTGGGTTTCTTCCGTTGGTTCGATGGGACGCACTGTCACTGGTTCTGCGGTAGGATGGATAGCCGATTGTGTTGCTTCTATAGCTTGTGGTTCTGTTTGTTTCTCTCTGGGCGATCGCCTTCCCCATTGAAATAACAGCCAGTATAACAAAATACAGATTATTGATGACCACAGAATCAGCGATGCTGGCGGCGGTACTTTTGTCCCATACCGCAGCGTCCACCCACTCAATAAAAATGCTGGGGTCATTAAAACCAGCCACAATAACCAGACGGGTGTCTGGGTGCTATGGGCGACAACACGCTGCACCATTAGATAAGTAGCTAGTCCCAGTAAAAGGAGAAACCAAAATGTCATTTGCTCTTCGGTAATTGGAAACAATGTCTTACTAGTAGGGTTAGCACCACATCTGTGACTACTAGCCAGACTTAAAAAACCCCATTTTTTACCCAAAGGTTAACAACAGTTGTTAACTCTCCAGCTTGTAGCCTGCTGCAGTTTAACTGTGTAACGATTGATTACAACTCCTCAGTTTCGGTTTTTTTATGTGTCCCTTACCTCAACAGCCAAATCATACAGTTAAGCCACCAAGGGCTGTACTTGATAGTATTTATGCTTTTCCACCAAATCGGGACACATTAGGGGGAACCTCTTATTTTATTGTAAGAAATGAAAGTAATATCCTCATTGATTGTCCGGCTTTAGAACAGACAAATTTAGATTTTGTGCGATCGCATGGTGGTGTTCGCTGGTTATTTATCACTCATCGCGGTGCTATCGGTAAAACAGCAGAAATCCAGCAAGAATTGGGTTGTGAGGTCATAATTCAAGAGCAAGAAGCATATTTATTACCAGGCTTAACTGTAACTACCTTTGCTAAAGAACTGACTTTAGATAACACCGCCCAAGTATTTTGGACACCAGGACATTCACCTGGCTCATCTTGTCTTTACTATGACTGCTTGGGCGGCGTGCTATTTTCCGGTCGTCACTTAGTTCCCAATCTTCAAGGAGAGGCAGTACCATTACGGACAGCCAAAACCTTTCACTGGCCGCGACAACTAAAAAGCCTCAAATACATATTAGAACGCTTCACCCCAGAAACCCTAGAATACCTTTGCCCTGGTGCAAATACTGGTTTTTTGCGGGGCAAAGGTGCGATCGCTCAAGCTTATCAGAGTCTGGCTCGATTTGAGGACAAGGGGGACAAGGGGGACAAGGAGGACAAGGCAGATAAATTATAAATGCCCAATGCCCAATGCCCAATGCCCAATGCCCCATGCCCCATGCCCAATGCCCAATGCCCAATGCCCAATGCCCTATGCCCTATTCCCCATTCCCACCACTACTTGATTTTTCGTCAAAATTTCCACAGCAGCTTGATATTGTTGATCTGCTTCTGTTCCTATTTGTTCGCGGGTAATTGCATCTTGGGGAATAATTTTGTCTGGTTTGATACCTAGTTTGTTAATATCTCGGTGTTGGGGAGTTTCATATTTAGCAATGGTGACTGCCAAACCAGAACCATCTGATAATTCAAACAAGGATTGAATTAAGCCTTTACCAAAGGTGGTTTCCCCTACGAGTTGGGCGCGACCGTTATCTTGGAGTGCGCCGGCGAGAATTTCGCTGGCACTGGCAGTACCTTGATTGACTAAAATAACTAAGGGATCTGATGTCAGAGCCGGGCCAAAAGCCTCAAAACTGCCTTGAATGCCTTGGCGATTGACAGTGTAGACTATGGTGCCAGAATCTAGCCACAGGCGAGCAATTTCAATTCCGGCTTGTAATAGCCCTCCAGGATTATTGCGTAAATCTAAAATGTAGGCAGCCGCACCTTTTTTTTCTAAACTATTAATGGCATGTGCCAGTTCCATTGAGGCGTTGGCATTAAATTGATTGAGGCGTAAATAGCCAAGGGGCGTACCTTGGGGGGTGACGCGCAATTCTGAGATGACAGGATTTAAAGCAATGCGATCGCGTACTACCCTAAATTCTTGCTCGTCTACACCCTCCCGTTCAATTAATAGGGTGACGAGACTGCCAATCGGCCCGCGCATTTTAGCCGCAGCTTCATCTAGGGTAAGATTTTCTGTGGAAACACCTTCAATTTTCAGGATGCGATCGCGCGGTCGAATTCCGGCTTTATCTGCGGGCGAACCTGCGATTGGTGCAACGACTTCTAACTTACCAGTTTGAGAGTCTAGAGCAATTTGCAAGCCTACCCCGGTGAGTTCTCCAGAAGTATTTACCTGTAAACTCCGGTACTGTTCCGGGTCTAAAAACCGGGTAAAGGGGTCGTCTAAGCTTTTGAGCATATTCTGAATCGCTGCATAAGCTGCTTCCTGACTTTTCAGAGGTTTCTCTAAAGCCTTTTGCCGCACCGATGCCCAATTTTGATGATTAAACGTTTCATCTAAATAATTTCGATTGACTATTCGCCAAACTTCTGATACTAATTTCTGTTCTTCCGTCAAAGCCGTTGCTGGTTGAGGAATTGCCCCCCAAGCCAGCCACACCGCCATCAACAATGAAAATACCCGTCTCAAAACCTTTTTGTCCATGAACAAGCCCATGTTGAATTCCACCTCAAGCCGAATTGCCTAGAACTGCCCAGTTGCTTTGTTTTTGATGAAATCTATCTCTCGATTATGTTACTTTTTTTATAGAAGTGGTGCATTAGTCTTAATCAAGTTGTTAAGTCAGCCGATCGGCTTGCATCCCACTCAACAAACGATAAGATCTACTTTGTGCCCATAATTTAGTGTTGGTTTGCCTCACAAACGCAATACATACCATGTTTACAGAGTGTTAAGTTTATTAAAAGTCTTATCACTCTGACGCCTTAAAAGCAAACGACCACAAACCTCTTTGCTAAAATCCCAAAATTGCTAATTGGGAGATTTATCAACCGCACCCGATTTTTAGGAACTTGAGATTGTATGGCCAACGTTTACGACTGGTTTGAGGAACGCTTGGAAATTCAAGCGCTAGCTGACGACGTTACTAGCAAGTACGTTCCTCCCCACGTCAATATTTTCTACTGCTTGGGTGGCATTACCCTGGTTTGCTTTCTCATCCAGTTTGCTACTGGGTTTGCCATGACCTTCTACTACAAGCCAACTGTTGCTGAAGCTTACTCTTCAGTACAGTACATCATGACGGAAGTAAACTTCGGCTGGCTGATTCGCTCCATCCATCGTTGGTCTGCCAGCATGATGGTGTTGATGATGATTTTGCACGTTTTTCGCGTGTACCTCACTGGCGGTTTCAAAAAGCCCCGCGAATTGACCTGGGTAAGTGGTGTAATCCTGGCTGTAATCACCGTTTCTTTTGGTGTAACCGGCTATTCACTACCTTGGGATCAAGTAGGATATTGGGCTGTGAAAATCGTTAGCGGCGTTCCCGAAGCAATTCCTGTGGTTGGTGTACTAATCTCTGATTTGCTGCGTGGTGGTTCCAGCGTCGGCCAAGCTACCCTAACTCGCTACTACAGCGCTCACACATTTGTGCTGCCCTGGTTGATTGCGGTATTCATGCTATTCCACTTCTTGATGATCCGCAAACAAGGCATTTCTGGGCCTTTGTAATTTCCGCCTCATACCTAACAGGCAATGGCGATCGGTTTCAAGATTGAGTTGTTTGTTTTAAACTGATGAACAATGAGACAAAAACTTGATATTTGAAGCTGAAAGTTAAAGAAACCCGCCTGCGCAGATTATTTAAGATCCGCAGGCTAGGGTTACCTGATAGCTGATGGCTTTTACAAATGCTTTAACTCAACTTAAGCAGGAGAGCATATTTAAAAATGGCAACACAGAAGAAACCCGATCTCAGCGATCCTATCCTTAGAGCCAAGCTGGCTAAAGGTATGGGCCATAACTACTATGGCGAACCAGCTTGGCCTAATGACCTACTGTATGTGTTTCCAGTGGTAATTATGGGATCTTTCGCTTGCGTCGTGGCTCTAGCAGTGCTAGATCCCGCGATGAACGGCGAACCAGCAAATCCTTTTGCGACACCATTGGAAATTTTACCAGAGTGGTACTTGTACCCTGTATTCCAAATTTTGCGATCGCTTCCTAACAAACTCTTAGGAGTATTAGCGATGGCTTCAGTACCACTGGGACTAATTCTCGTTCCCTTTATTGAGAACGTTAACAAGTTCCAAAACCCCTTCCGTCGTCCCGTTGCTACCACAGTATTCCTCTTTGGTACACTTGTAACTCTGTGGTTAGGTATTGGTGCTGCTTTACCTTTAGACAAATCTTTGACTTTGGGCTTGTTCTAAATTAGTCACCAAACAGCAGTTTGACGCCTGTGATTTTCCCTAGCATGTAACGAATTTATGATATATGACAATCTGCCTCAATTAACTGGCAGTTATAGCTCATAATTTTCGTAATATATGCTTGTGAAAAATAATTCACAGGCGTCAATTTATATATATTAGGTTGCATCTTAAATATTTAGTTTTAAACTTAACTGGCTTTTAACCAGCAATCCCCCACAATATCTTGATTTTCTTGATGTTGATTTATTCAGATACTACTCTTCCTTGGTACTGGGATAATGTACTAAAATATGTCCGGTGTGATAGCCAATTATCAATTTTTTTTGGCTGCTAACTCCATCTACAATCCCTTTGACCTGCTCTACCAAAATATCAAAACCCAGGAAGATCAAAAATATAAATTGTCAACAAATCCTCACTTATTAAATAATTCAAGTCACGGTCAATGCTTAGCATAGTGCAGCGAGACCATCTGACGGTGAAGAGCGAACTTAAGCTCTTAAACCAAGTACAACAATGGTTTGAAAAATTCTGTCGGCAAAATTTATCGGAAATAAGCTGGTTAGAAAACCAACTCTATCGGCTGAACTTGGCGTTAGCAGAAGGCTTTACTAACGCAGTTCGTCATGCACATTCTGCTTTACCGCCGGACACAATTATCGAGATTGAAGTTTGTCTGTGGATGGACAAACTAGAAATGCGAATTTGGGATTATGGACAACCGTTTAATCCAGATGCGATCGCCGAACCAAAACCCGGTACTCTTCAAGTAGGCGGTTACGGCTGGTATCTCCTGCGACGTTTAGGCGATCGTGTGGTTTACGAACGTGGTTCCGATGGGCGAAATTGTCTAGTAATTGTAAAACATGCGACAGAGCAGTAGTTAATAGTCAATAGTCAATAGTCAACCGTCAACAGTCAACCGTCAACCGTCAACCGTCAACCGTCAACCGTCAACCGTCAACAGTTAACATTCTCTACGGGATGTTGACCATAATAAGGCAAAGCCTCACTCCAGTGGGGACGCTTACCTTGTTGCCAATCTAGGTAAGCTAGTGACAAAATGCTAGTGACTGTGGCTGCTAAGTCAGATTTGGCTTCAATTAATTGATAATTAGTCTGCCAATTTGCTAGCGTTTCTTGCCAAGCTTCCGGTGTAAATACTGTATCTGGTAATAAAGCTGTTAATCCCAAATTATCGGGCTGAATTTGATAAATCCCGCCAAAAACTTGACCTCTTTGCGCCGCCATTTGAATAGCGATCGCATCAGCATTTTGATTTTTACTAATTTCTGTCCAAGCAACTGCGGCTAAAGTAGAAACCGCGAATACCGGAATTTCTAACTGTTGTCCTAAAGTCCGTGCGAGAACCACCCCAATCCGCGTACCTGTAAAACCACCAGGCCCTTTGGCAACTGCCAGAAATGCCAAATCTGACCAAGTTTGTGGTTGAATAAATTCAATTAAGTATTGATGTATCAGGCTAGATAAATCCCGCCCTAAATTCCATACCTGAGAGCGAGAGTCACCTGCAAAATTATTAATTGCTAAACCTAATTCAGGTGTTGTAGTGTGCAGTCCCAAGCCGTATTTTGTAACGGAAAGATGTTCTAGTTTAGTATTCAAAATAAATTTAAATATGTTTCTTTTATCACTTTAGAAAAAACCATATTTAAAAGTCAACTGAAGCAAAAAATTAAGTTACAGCCTATTTCAGGGAAATTGGTTATGCAGGTAGGCGTATGGTACTGAATCTGTGTCAACTTAAGTTCAAACGCTTACCCAACAGATCGCCCACAGGCTGTAAGCCTGGGGCTAATGTTACAAAGCCCACCTACGTGGGCTAAATTTTCTTAGCCCATGTAGGTGGGCTTTGTTCAATTAGCCGCACCCTTCGAGGGTGACGGCGGTTTATTGGGTAAACGCGGGGTTGGGGATGAGGATAAAACCTTTTCAACCAAAAGGGTTTCGCGTTAAGTTGACCACAATGGACACTGCCATGACCTGATAATTATCTGTACCTCATCAACTTGCAATCTGTTGTAAGTTGGCGTGAAAAAACACACTATTTCCAGCAATTTGAACGAGTGGATGGGAAATATCTGCCAATTCACAAATATTCCCAAATTCCTCGCCCCGTAAAAGCTTATACTTTATCACATCGTCAAGTTGGGACTAGTTCACCCGGACGCAATTTCGCCCATTTACCAGTTTCTTGCTTAAAGCTGAGACAACCGACTACATCCCATTCCATTTCAATGATTTCCCCTTGGGTGCGGATATTGACATTGATTGAGGGTTCATTGGGGTCAAAAGTGGGTGTTTCTGTTAAATGGGGTTGTTGATGCTGCGTTTCTACGGCATGATAGGTTAAACATCGGTCTACATAGTGGCAATTCACGCAAATACACATAATAGAGCCAACTCCAGGAACCTTTATTGTTAATCTAGCTTAAGCCAAAGTTATATTCACTAGTTTCTGGGTTGATTTTTATTACAATGCATAATTTAGTTTCTTCTACCTTAGCTCCAGAAAATTGGCCGTTTAGCATAGATTTATTACCACAACCAGCATATATGGTAGGTGGTGCGGTGAGGGATGCTTTATTAGGTAGAAGTCGCGAATACTTAGATTTAGATTTTGTTATTCCTACAGATGCAGTTAAGGTAGCACGCGCGATCGCGCATCATTATCAAGCAGGTTTTGTTCTTCTCGATCCACAACGACAAATTGCGCGTGTAGTCTTCCCTAACGCTACAGTTGATATTGCTCAACAGGAAGGCGCGAGTTTAGAAACCGATTTGCACAGGCGGGATTTTACCGTGAATGCGATCGCCTATAATCCCCATACCCAAGAAATTATCGATCCATTGCAAGGTTTGGCTGATTTAGAAACGCGAGTTTTGCGGATGGTTTCGCCAAAAAACTTAGAAGACGATCCTTTACGTTTACTGCGAGGCTATCGACAATCAGCCCAACTTGGTTTTACTATCGAAACCAATACCCAGCAAACAATACGTTCTTTAGCTTCACACATCACCACAGTAGCCGCAGAACGAGTCAGGGTAGAAATTGGTTATTTATTAGCAAGTTCTCAAGGTAATCATGCGATCGCTTCTGCTTGGTTAGATGGTGTACTCGCACCATTCTTTAAAAACGCCACCAGCGAAAGCTTTGAGAACCTCACCGCAGTTGACAAAGCCGCCGACTATATCGCCAAAAATTGGCAACCTCTGGGGGTTGAACTGCAACAATACATCCGCGATACTATCAAAACCACGCGCTTAGGTATCGCTAAACTTGCTTGTCTTGTCCACCCTCATCCAGAAGCTGCGGAAATTGAGCTAACGGAACTCACCTACAGCCGTGCCGAAATCCAATCTGTGACTACAGCCCTCAGACTGTTCCCAAGGCTAAAAACACCTGATATGTCTATTAGAGAACAGTATTTTTTCTTTCAGGAAGCAGGCACTGTATTTAGTACTGCTGTAGCGCTGGCCTTAGCTTTTGATAATCTGGTAGGGGCGATATCTGGAGATAAATCGCTCTGCGTTTACGCACCTTTAATCGGCCGCTACCTGAACCCTGATGATCTGGTCGCTCATCCCGCTCAAATTGTGAGTGGGAAGGAGATTATTATAGCATTAAATCTTTCTCCGTCGCCATTAATTGGTAAATTGCTTACAGAAATTGCTATAGCTCAGGCTGAAGGAAAAATATCTACACCAGAAGAAGCGATCGCTTTTGCAAGCAGCTTACTTGATACGCTTTGAAATATTGAAGCAGAAACGGGAACGCATACAAACCCCCAGGGCGAAAATGTAGCTTGAAAAATAGGCGATGATTTTAATCTAGTAAGTTGCGATTACATTAATGACTGGCAACAGTTTCAGATATATTCTTCATTCTTTCAGCATCTACAACTTTATCCCGTTGTTTAAACTCGTCCAACAAACTGAAGAAATATTCAAAACCTGCCTTTTCATCATGGCAGTAAAGCATAATCATCTTTGACCATGAACTTACAGTGGTTATTCCTAACTTTTTTTGTAACCAAGGTTGAAATTCTCCATAAAAATCATCTTCCTCATCAGTAGGTTCAATACCTAGCTCACTGCGAGAACATTCATATCCCACTAAAAACATAAATAAATCGCTCACTGAAGGACGACCAAGATACATTCCTGGCTTGGTTTTAATTTTTTCTAAGATCTCAAAAACTCCACTCATCCTGATCAATAAACCAGATACTGATGTCTTAATACCGAATTCGCGGATCGACGTAAGCATTTAAAATATCAATTAAAATACTAGCGCTGACAACGATCGCGCCGAAAAATACCAACACGCCTTGGACAATGGGATAATCGCGATCCGCGATCGCTTGATACAATCTATTAGCTAAACCAGGCCAAGAAAATGTGACTTCAGTTAAAATCGCTCCCCCTAACAAAGAAGCAAAGGTTAAACCTAAAACTGTAATCACTGGAATCAAAGCATTTTTTAAAGCATGGGCAACTAAAATCTTACCTTCAGGAATACCTCTAGCTCTAGCTGCTTCTACATAATCTGCTTGCAGAGTTTGCTTTAAATTCACGCGCACAATTCGCTCAAAAATTCCACTTAATAAAATACCTAAAGTTAAGCTAGGAAGGGCGATATGATGCAATGCTATGAAAAAATGACTGAAGTTACCCGCAAGTAAGCTATCAAGAGTATACAAACCAGTAATGTGAGTTGGTGCGGTAAGGTTCGGTGGAAAGCGATTAGAGTTAGGAAACCAACCTAGTTGTACTGAAAAAATCAACTGAAGAATCATCCCCGCCCAAAACATTGGTAATGCGTAAGTTACTATTCCAAATAAACGTCCTCCTACATCTACAACTGTACCCGGACGAGAAGCGGAAAGCGTACCGACGAAAATACCAACAATCAGCGCCACTGCCATACTAAATACAGCTAACTCTACTGTAGCGGGGAAATATTGTCCGATAATTTCTCCTACATTTTGTCCCCGACTAGTTAAAGAAGTTCCTAAATCAAATCGCAGTAAATTTCCTAAATAATTTAAATATTGCAACCACAAAGGTAAGTCTAAACCTAATTGTTGACGCAGTTCCGCCTTTGCACTTTCTGGCGCACGCCCACCTAAAATTGCATCGGCTGGATCTCCTGGTGTAGCTCTCAATAAGAGAAATACAATCGTGACAATTGTAAATAGCTGAAGTGGTGCTAAAAGTAACCGGGAGACTATGTAATATTGTAGAGCTTTGGAGCGAGACATATTTAGTCAAGAGTCAATGGTTAATCGTCAATAGTTAATGGTCAATAGTCATTGGTCATTGGTCATTTGTCAAGATAAACGCCCACATGCTGTAAGCCTGGGGCTATAATACGAAGCCTACCTACGCAGGCTTTGTATGTGTAGCAATACCCTTGAGGGTATTGATTAAAAAAGCGAGATGCTCCCTTTGACTGTTGACTATTGACTCTGGACTATTGACTAAAAATTACTTTTTAATTGGCTTGTAAACTAAATTTTGCGTGGGATCGAGTTGGACGTTACTCACACCTTTTTGTGCAAAAACATAGTCTTTATTTTGCCATAAGGGAACGTAAGGTACATCATTTGTTACCTGTTCTTGAATTTGGGTAAATATCTGCTTACGTGTTTCTGGTTTTTGTTCTTTGCGTTGTTCATCGATGAGCTTATTGATGGTTTCATTGTAATAGAAAGAACCTTGAGTTTGACTACCGCCATCTTCACAGCCTTTAGCAACAGAACCTTTCTGACAAGATAAAAATGGTTGCACGTAATTATCAGGATCTAAAAAGTCTGGATACCAATCAAGTAAAGCTGCTGGATATAAACCTTTGCTAATGTCTTTAAAGAAAGTCGCACCTTCTACGGTACTAATTTCAAATTGCAAGATTCCATCCATTTTTTGATCGACTAATGATTTGAGTGTCTGGGCGACTAAACTGCGAGTAGCGGAACTCGAAGGATACCAAACTTGTACTTTGGCGGGATTTTCTTTAGAAAAACCAGCACCAGTTAATAGTTGTTTCGCCTTATCAAAGTTAGCATCACCATATTTATCTTTGAATAAAGGCGCAGACACATTAAATGTGGTGGGAATCATGCTGTAAAGCGGATCGGCTTGATTAAACAAGACACGCTGATTTAATAGCGGACGATCAATTAACGATGCGATCGCTTGTCTGACTTCTGGTTTATCCAACGGTTTTTGATTCCGGTTCAAAACCATGTAACTCACTACACTACCTTGAGCGCTAATCGCTTGCCAATCTCCCTTTTTCGCCCCTTCTTCTAAGTTACGGATTTGATCGGGCTGTAAAGAAAGATAAGCTACATCAACAGCACCAGTACGGAAAGCGTTAAACAAGTTCACTGGGCTAGTTTGAATTTGGACGTTAATTCCTTGATTCGCTGGTTTTTCGCCCCAATATTTATCAAACACATCCAATCTTAAGGAATCAGTACCATATTGGGCTAACTTATAAGGCCCAGTTCCCACAAATGTCCCTGGCTTAAATTTCCCCGCACCGATTTCGTAAGCTTTTGGTGAAACTGGACAAACCCCAGAAAACGCCAGTAGTGAAGGAAACGCCGCAAACGGTTTTTTCAGCTTGATAGTTAACTCGTTCTCAGATGCAGCTTTGACTGAATCGACAATATCAGCTAGCAAAAACGAAGGTTTACCTTTATTTTCAATGAAGCGCTTGATAGTAAAGGCCATTGCGTCCGCATTAAAGGGAGTGCCATCATGGAAAACGACTCCTTGGCGTAAGGGGATAGTGTAGGTTAAACCATCGGCGCTGACTTTGGGTAATGCTGTCGCCAGTTGGGGTTTAATTTCTGTACTCCCAGGCTCATAAGTATAGAGGCGATCGCTCATATTAAACACTAAACCCAACGATGCCAATTCATAAGCATCAGCCGGATCTAAAGTTCTGGGTTTGCTTGTCGTCCCGATAGTAATCCGTCCATCACCTGTACCTGTAGCCGGAGTTCCGGGATTATTTGGTGTGGATGTTTGTTGACGAGGAGCGCAACTCACAACTAACAATAAACATAGACAGAACAAAGACAGGAATTGCGTCATCCGTCTCCATCGTCTAACTGATACGGTAAACCTGGTCATATCTGGAAAATTATTGAGGTAGGCGGTGAGTCATTTTACCAAAAACCTGGGTCTAAAGCCCCGTCCACTTCGGCAAGCTCAGTGCGCCGCTTAAAGGACGGCTTTTTGATAGAATTGTGCAAACAGGCAGGGCATTGTCTGTCGGGCGAGATAGTGTAAGACGGGCTATGCCTGCAACTGTTGTTTGAACCCAGAATCCCCACGCCTTTAGGCTGGGGAGTATGTCAATATAGGTTGGTGAATTTACTACATAAAAATAGCAATATTTACCACAAAAATCCGCGAAAAATCCATATCCTGAGATTAAATACCCAGATAATCGCGGATTTAACTCATTTAATGTTTTGAAAATGGGCATAGGGCATAGGGCATGGGAAAGACTGATTTTCATGCTTGGTTGTGGGTTTTTCCCATGAGGGGCTGTCTTGAAAATAGGGAACAGGGAACGGGGAACAGGGAAGAGAAATTTTCATGCTTGGTTGTGGGTTGTTCCTATGAGGGGCTGTCTTGAAAATAGGGGTTAGGGAAGAGATTTTTATGTTTGGTTGTGAGATTTTCTCGTGATTGACTGTCTTGAAATAATAAGTATTACAAAACGTAAATACTCTTGAAACTTTTACCAATGCCCAATGCCCAATGCCCAATGCCCAATGCCCAATGCCCAATGCCCAATGCCCCACTTGAAAATCTGATTAACCTGAGTAGAAAAATAGATATTTATTAAGATTTACAACAGTAATTGATTTTGTCGTCACGGTAAGAAGCGATCCAAAATATTTGAGATAGTTTAGCCTTGAGCAAAGGCCAAGTAGTGTCAATCAAAAATTAGCCATTTACTGCCTAGCTTTGCTGACAATAATATTGCGCAATATACATCAGCCCGGAAGGCGATCGCGATATCGTAATCAGCAGGATTAATAGTCTAATAGTGAGACTAAGAACGTGAAATATTTTTTCCTCTCGGAAGGTTGGGCAGTTTCTAGAGTCTGGGCGTCTGATGGACTCTGGCAAATCACCGCATGGCGTCGCCAACCAGATATTCAGAAACTGAATGTTTGTTTGGTAGAAAATAACGAGTTGTTGTGGCTATATCGAGTAGAAGAAGCCGTATTAACCATAGAAGTCAAGCCAACAACAGCCGCACTGACAAATACTAGCATCGGACAAGTAGTGCTGAAGCGTTTGATCACAGCAGAGCAAGTAATCGAACGCTTGGGTACTGCCGAAGCCAAGTGTCAGCTGCACAACATTCAAGCCTTCGCGCAGTAGATTAGGGCATGGGGCATTGGGCATTGGGCATTGGGTAGAGACGCGATGAATCGCGTCTCTACAGTCCTCCCAGCCTCCTTGTCCCCCTTGTCTCGGTTCTCGATTCCTCCAGAAGAATACGCAAAATAGATGTATGACCGGGATTGGTAGCGAAAAATATCATAGATGCTACGCGATCGCATCTATTTACACGCTTGCAAAGCGTTCCATCAATAGTTACACTTTTTAAAATATTCTCATTTTTGCTTGGCACTTGCCTAGCACGCTTAACTACCCAAATGTCTGTCAAGACATTTAGCTGATTCTCCAAGAATCAGGAAGAGTTTTCGCAAGAAAACTTTTAGGTAGTGAAAAATCATAGAGCGATCGCTACCCAAACGGGTAAAGAGCGCCCCGCGTGTCAGCACTGCCAGAGCAACCACACTATTTGTCTAATAAGACTAGGCTGTGGTAAGAAATACCCTGGCAATAACAAAAACAACAGAGAAGCAAGAGCGGTAAATTTTGCCGCCCGTAACTTCCGTAAGAAAATTGCTTTGTAAACTAACTCATCGAGGAGGAGCGTAGTCGATGGGACTACCCTGGTACCGAGTACACACAGTCGTTCTGAACGATCCAGGACGGCTGATTTCTGTACACTTGATGCACACAGCTCTAGTGGCAGGCTGGTCTGGTTCGATGGCATTGTACGAACTAGCTATTTACGACCCCAGCGATCCAGTTCTCAACCCCATGTGGCGTCAAGGGATGTTCGTGTTACCCTTCATGTCACGTTTGGGCGTTACTCAATCTTGGGGCGGTTGGAGCGTTACTGGCGCTCCTGCAACAGATCCTGGTTTCTGGTCATTTGAAGGCGTTGCTGCCGCTCACATTGTCCTTTCTGGTTTGTTGTTCTTAGCTGCCGTATGGCACTGGGTTTACTGGGATTTGGAACTCTTTAGAGATCCTCGTACTGGTGAACCTGCTCTCGACTTGCCAAAAATGTTTGGCATTCACCTATTTTTATCTGGTTTACTCTGTTTTGGCTTCGGTGCTTTTCACCTCACTGGACTATATGGCCCGGGTATGTGGGTTTCCGATGCCTTTGGAGTTACAGGTAGCATTCAACCAGTAGCACCCGAATGGGGGCCAGGTGGCTTTAACCCCTATAATCCCGGTGGTATTGTTGCTCACCATATAGCTGCTGGTATCGTCGGCATTATTGCAGGCTTATTCCACCTCACAGTTAGACCACCCGAACGGCTTTACAAAGCCCTACGGATGGGTAACATTGAAACCGTACTTTCTAGCAGTATTGCTGCGGTATTCTTTGCTGCCTTCGTAGTCGCTGGTACCATGTGGTACGGTAACGCAGCTACACCAATTGAACTGTTTGGCCCTACCCGTTACCAATGGGATCAAGGCTACTTCCGTCAAGAAATTAATCGCCGCGTTCAAACCAGCGTGGCTAATGGTGCCAGCCTTTCCGAAGCTTGGTCACAAATTCCTGAAAAACTAGCCTTCTACGATTACGTGGGTAACAGCCCTGCTAAAGGCGGTTTATTCCGTACAGGGCCAATGGTTAAGGGTGATGGTATTGCCCAATCTTGGCAAGGTCATGCAGTATTCAAAGATTCTGAAGGCAGAGAATTGACTGTACGTCGTCTGCCCAACTTCTTTGAAACCTTCCCAGTAATCTTGACCGACAAAGATGGTATCGTCCGCGCTGACATCCCATTCCGTCGGGCAGAATCCAAATATAGCTTTGAACAATCTGGTGTAACCGTTAGCTTCTACGGTGGCGATTTGAATGGTCAAACATTTACAGATCCCGCCGATGTGAAGAAATACGCCCGTAAGGCTCAAGGCGGTGAAATATTTGAATTTGACCGGGAAACCTTGAACTCTGATGGGGTATTCCGCACATCTCCTAGAGGTTGGTTTACCTTTGGACACGCTGTATTTGCTCTGTTATTCTTCTTTGGTCACTTGTGGCATGGTTCACGTACCATCTACCGCGATGTATTCGCTGGTGTGGAAGCGGATCTAGAAGAGCAAGTAGAGTGGGGTCTATTCCAGAAAGTGGGTGATAAGACAACCCGCCGTAAGGAAGCCCTCTAGTTATTAGGGACTAGGGACTAGGGGCTAGGGGCTAGAAAAGTTTTTTCTAATTACTTAATACTTAGTTCCCAGTCCCCAATCTCCTAGCTTGTTACAATATTATTACTGGCTGGATAGGCAGGAACTTGTAATATGGAAAGCGTTGCGTACATCTTAATTTTCACTCTGTGTATCGGAGTTCTCTTCTTTGCGATCGCATTTCGTGAACCCCCCCGAATTGCGAAAAAAGACGACTAGTTCGCTATTCCCAGATTGTTAATACCATCGAAAGCAAAATATCTGCTGGTAACTTTGTAGTATCAGCAGATATTTTGCTTTAAAGCCTAGAGAATTAGTTTGCCGAGTAAAAATTAAACTATCTGCCATTACTTCAATTAGCGATAATTCCTGATAATCCTGAATAATTGGGGAAGACTTTGGTGTAAGCTAGATGCTGGGTCAAAGACTCTAATTATGAGTAATTTGATAACGAATTATGAATACTTAGGGTGAAAAACCCTTGACGATAAACACCAACTTCCGATAAATGACTTGTCATCAGGCATTATGATATAATCTTCTATCTGGAAGTTAATATGTGTTGTTACTAGCTTTTCTACGCTAGGATGAAATAGGTTTAGACTAGCAAGATAAGCGCTTGTCTAATAATTCCACTTGCGACAAAAAATTACGGAGACTAGAACCAGGAACAAATTAGCATGGTCAATCAGAATTTAACCGCTACAGAAATTGGATTTACTCACGAAGATTTCGCTGCTCTACTTGATAAGTACGATTACCACTTTAGCCCTGGCGATATTGTACCAGGAACCGTTTTCAGTATAGAGCCGCGCGGCGCTCTGATTGACATAGGTGCTAAAACCGCAGCATACATACCTATACAAGAAATGTCCATTAACCGGGTCGATGCCCCGGAAGAAGTATTACAGTCTAACGAAACAAGGGAATTTTTCATTCTCACCGATGAAAACGAAGATGGTCAGCTGACTCTCTCAATTCGTCGGATTGAATATATGCGGGCTTGGGAGCGTGTACGTCAGCTACAAGCTGAAGATGCTACAGTTCGTTCTGGTGTATTTGCTACTAACCGTGGTGGTGCATTAGTGCGGATTGAGGGATTACGCGGGTTTATTCCCGGTTCCCACATCAGCACTCGTAAACCCAAAGAAGAATTGGTAGGTGAAGAACTACCATTGAAATTCCTAGAAGTAGATGAAGAACGTAATCGCTTAGTTCTGTCTCACCGTCGGGCGCTAGTTGAGCGGAAGATGAACCGCCTCGAAGTTGGTGAAGTTGTAATTGGTACAGTGCGCGGTATTAAGCCCTACGGTGCATTCATTGATATCGGCGGTGTGAGCGGTTTGTTACACATCTCAGAAATTTCTCACGAGCATATCGATACACCTCACAGTGTATTTAATGTTAATGATGAAGTGAAAGTGATGATCATTGACTTAGATGCAGAAAGAGGTCGGATCTCCTTATCAACTAAGCAGCTGGAACCAGAACCAGGTGACATGATTAAGAACCGCGATTTGGTTTACGATAAAGCAGAAGAAATGGCTGCTAAATATCGCGAACAGTTGCTAGCAAAACAACAAGGTATCACTGCTGTTGCTGCTGATGTTGCTGATGTTGTAGTTGAAGAAGAAATTCCCCCAGCTACAGAAGAAGATATCCCAGCAGCTATTGAAGAAGAAATTCCAGCAGCTATTGAAGAGTAATACACTTCTATATTGTCTGTAATTAAAAAGATGAAAGTTTTGCAAAAAGGGGGATTTTCCCTCTTTTTTTATGGAATTATAGCAATTCTCAATTGTGATTTTTAGAAATTTTTTATTGATAACTAGGGGTGAAGATTTTGGTAACTATTAAATGTAGAAATATCACATTTACCAATATTCAGGCGATTTTGTTTGATAAAAACGGTACTCTAGAAGATTCAGAAACTTATTTGCGATCGCTCGCTCAAAGAACAGCCAGGTTAGTAGATGCACAATTCCCTGGTATTGGCGAACCCTTACTTATGGCTTTTGGTGTCAATGGAAATAGCCTCGACCCAGCAGGTATTATGTCAGTCGCCAGTCGCCGCGAAACAGAAATCGCCACCGCCGCATATATTGCGGAAACTGGTAAGGGATGGTTTGAATCTTTAAAAATTGCCCGTCAAGCCTTGGATGAAGCTGAAAAATACATCAGTCAAACTCCTTCGCCACTATTTGCAGGTAGCGTAGAGGTGTTGAAGTCACTTTCCGAAGCAGGATTAAAACTCGGTATCGTCTCAGCAGCGACAACTCAAGAAGTCCAAAACTTTGTCGCACATCACCAATTAAGCGATTATATCCAGCTAGAAAAGGGAGTAGATGAAGGGCCGAGTAAACCAGACCCCATAATATTTTTACAAGCTTGCCAAGCCTTAGGGATAGAACCAAGCGCTACATTAATGGTAGGTGATTCTGTCGGTGATATGCAAATGGCAAAGAATGCTCAAGCCGCAGGTTGTATTGGGATTACTTGGATTAATAAATTAGATCATGTCCAAGGTGCGGATGTGGTAATTAATCGGCTTGATGAAATTCAAATTGTTGAGGTTTAAGTAGGACGAGGCAAATAAAGCTAACTAGTGGGGATTGTCAATAGTCATTTGTCAATAGTCATTTGTCATTTGGAATGGTATTCATGAGACGGCTGAGAAAAATCCGCTAAACTTACATTAAAACTCATCATGAGAAACTATGATGCTACCAGTTAAACATCAATTTCAAACCTTTGAAGAATACCTATCTTATGATGATGGCACAGACAAAATCTATGAGTTGTTTAACGGGGAGTTAATCGAAATGCCTCCAGAATCAGGGATTAATGTTCAGATTGCGACATTTTTACTGATTCGATTTGCTTCACTGTTAGATTATAGAAGAGTTCGGGGACATGGCTTAGAACTGGAAGTTAGAGGAGAACCCAGAAACCGTTATCCTGACTTGACTATTATTCGGGAAGAACATATTCAGCAGTTAGCAAAACGTAATACTATTCGCCTATCAATGCTACCTCCGCTACTAGTAATTGAAGTAGTAAGTCCAGGAGAATTACAACGGGATAGAGATTTTATTGCCAAGCGCGGACAATATCAAGATTGTGGAATTCCTGAATATTGGATTATTGACCCCGAAAATCAAACTGTCTTGGTTTTAGAATTAACCGGAAATATTTACACTGAGGTGGGTAACTTTTCAGGTGATGAAGTGATTATCTCTCCACAATTTAATCAGATGAATCTCAAAGTATCACAACTATTTGATGCAGTAACTCAGGATTAAAATAGGATATTAATTAACCTTCAGCTTTGCTAAACAAACCATGCAAAACACAGACACAACATTAAAGCTTCGCCTGTGGACTGTGGATGAATACCACCGAATGGCTGAGGCTGGAATTTTTGCTGATGATGAACGTGTGGAACTTTTAGAAGGAAAGATTATTTGGATGATTGCAAAAGGGACAGCCCATCGTTCATCTGTAGGGAGGACAGATTATTTATTAAAAAATAGATTAGCAAATCGGGCTTGGGTATCGATTCAAGATCCAGTAAAGTTAAATGAACGGTCTGAACCAGAACCTGATATTGCTGTAGTTAAAATAGATCCTCTGGACTATGCAGATCATCATCCTACACCTTCAGAAGTTTATCTAATTATTGAAGTAGCAGATAGCAGTCTTAAACTAGATTGTGAAACTAAAGGAAAAGCTTATTCAAAAGCAGGAATTACAGATTATTGGGTATTAGATGTAATTGGGCGTCAATTACATGTATTTCGAGAACCAAGTGAAGATGGTTATCAAAGTGAAGTGATTTTGGCAGAAAATGAGACTATTTCGCCTCTACAGTTTCCTGATTTACAGATTGCGATCGCTGAAATGTTACCACTTTTGAGAGGGTTTTAATAAAAAGCGATCGCACTTTTAATCACTCTACATTAGACTTCTTGCATAAATATTGTCGCTGTTTTGATTAGGAGTTTGAAAAGCTCACGCAGAGCCGCAGAGACGCAGAGAAGAATGAGAAAATTAGGACTTTTGCAAGAGGTCTATTAAAAATTGCTCTTTCATACCCCTCTCAATATTACTCACAACGCCAAATTTTAATTGTTTTGTCTTCACCACCACTAACAATAGTTTTTCCATCAGGACTGAAAGCTAGAGCATAGATATTCCATAAATGTCCTGAAAGAGTAGTTATCAACTCTTTTGTACCTAAATCCCAAAGCTTAATTGTACTATCAGCACTACCACTAACTAATGTTTTCCCATCAGGGCTAAAAACAACAGATCTAATAGCATTTTCATGCCCATAAAATGTGTGAATAAGTTTCCTTGATGGAAGATGCCAAATTTTTATAGTCTTGTCATAACTACCACTAGCAAGAGTTTCTCTATCAGGACTTATGGCAATACTCCAAACAGATTTTGAGTGTTCTTTAAAAGAATGAATGACTGAGCCTGTTTTTAACTCCCATATTTTAATAGTCTCATCAAGACTACCACTAATTAATGTCTCACCATTAATAGTAAACACAACACATGTAACAGAATTTTTATGCCCAGAGAGTGTATGAATTAGCTCATTTTTTCTTAAATCCCATATTTTAATAGTATTATCTCCACAACCACTAGCTAATGTTTTACTATCAGGACTAAACGCGACTGAAGTTACATTATTTGAATGTTCTGTCAAAGTCTTTCCTGCAGAAGCTTTGCCTGTGAAAGAATACCAGAGTTTAACTGTATTATCATTGCTACCACTTGCGAGAATCAGCCCATCAGATCTAAAAGCAAGTGACCTAACTGTATTTAAATGCCCATTTAAATTAGAAATAATCTCGCCATTATGCAGATTCCAAACCTTGATGATATTATCTCCACTACCACTGACTAATGTTGTGCCATCAGGACTTATAGCAATAGAATAAATTGTACTTTTATGTCCATTAAGAGTATTTACACATTGCCATTTTTGAGTTTTATTATTTTGCAAATCTGCAATTAATTCCAATTCATCCTTATAAACTTCTCTCTGCCTTATTTGAGTTTGTTGGATTTGCAAATCTGCTAGTGCTTTCAACTCATTGTCATAAATTTCTCTATACTCTTGTCGTATTGCAGCAAGCTTTTCAATAAGCGTTGATTTCCACTCATCAGGTATATGTGACTCTATATTAAATAATTGAGGTTCATAATTTGGATTAATATTCAGGTAATACCAATCAGCTAAAAAAGCTGCTAACAGCTTATGTAAAGTGACAATAGTTTGTCTAATTACCCGAAGACTTTGTTTTTCATCATTACCAGCTTCTTCAAGTTCTTTTTTGACTTCTTCCCAATTCCAAGGTTCAAAGGATAAAGATACTGGCTCTTGCAATCCCCAAAACCGAACATTAAAATAAACTTCGTGGTCGGTAACATCTGTGTAAATTATCGCCGTTGGTACAGCAGATAAAATTGTTTCTAACTGCTTAACTTCTGCGTCAAACACCGAGCGCTCAAAATATTTACCGTAAAATTCTACTGGACATAAATCACCCTGAAGTGAATAATACTTTTCTAAAAATATTTTTAATTGATTGCGAATTTCTTTATTCAAGCTGTCGCGAAATGATATCGGGAAATCCTCACTGATATCTGGTGGCGGAACTAACATTAATAAGCGTGGTTTCTTTTGTTCATCAATAAAAATTCTCTGGGCTTCATCACGACTTAAAACACCAGGCCACCTTTGCTGGTCAAAAATCGCTTGAATTTCCTTTTGTTGGAGTTCAATTTCTTTAGCTGTTTTCTCACGAATTAAATCTAAATACAAGGCGCTTAATTTGCGCTTGTCTTCTAATTCTTCTTGCTTTAATTGTAGCGCCCTTTCTTCTCGTTCTGCTTTTGCGGCTGCAATTTGCATATCTGCTTTCAGACGTAATTCTTGAATTTGCAGTAATTCTTTTTCTCTAACTTCTCGACGATGATAATAGTCTATTTCTGCCTGTCTTATACGCTGATCTTGTCTAATTTCTTGAACTTTTACAGGTAGATTACGTTTATCTTCTTTACTAAATTTTTGGTCAATAAATGCTGAAATAATTTTTTCAGCAGCAGGAATAACAAAGCCGACTACTGCACCGATGATATTAAATCCCATACAATTTTAAACATTGAGAAAATCAATACTTGTATCTATTTTAACCTTTAATTTTCTCAAGGTCTCTGCAAATTGACGGTTAGCGGCGATTTATCTGGAATTTACAGCCATTTTCAGGTTAAAAATCATACCCGAAGGAGTAGCCCAATCTTTACCCATATCTTTTTCATATCCCGCTTCGTTGTTATTCCGGCTAGGAATGAATTCCCAGCCTCATAGCTCAAGTCTACTGAAGTAGACTAAACTTCATCCCAGTCCACTTTAGTGGACTTCAGCTATGAGCCAAGAACTTCAGTTCTTGGCGGAATATTGCTCAATGCAATATTTTGACTAGTACAAAAATGTAGGAATTAAAACTAAGTCTTTTTAAATCGAATAAGACAAGGGGAAAGATTTAGCATCCTTGGGCTTGACATAAACCCGTTGTTGTGGTTCTAATTCCAATTCTTTATAGCGATCGCGTGTTAAATGCGCCATCACTACTTGTCCTTCATCTAAGCTTAATTCTACTTGAATTTCCCAGCCTAAATGTATAACTCGGCTCACGGTTGCTGGTGTAGTTGCACCGTTAGCATGTTTCTCCACAATTACATCTTGTGGGCGTAAAAATACTTCTGGATGGGGAACTTCAAATTCGCTGCTTGTGAAAATTCGGGAAGAACTAGGTAACACGTTTACCGGGCCGATAAAACTCATCACAAAGGAACTCGCAGGATGATCGTAAATTTGCTCTGGAGTTCCTACTTGTTCCACGCGCCCTTTATTCATCACCACAATTTCGTCGGAGACTTCCATTGCCTCTTCTTGGTCGTGGGTAACGAAAACAGTGGTAACATGAACTTCATCATGGAGCCGACGTAACCATGCGCGTAAATCTTTCCGCACTTTTGCATCCAGCGCGCCAAAAGGTTCATCCAGTAATAACACTTCTGGTTCTACAGCCAAAGCCCTAGCTAAAGCTACCCGTTGTCTTTGTCCGCCAGAAAGTTGTGAAGGATAGCGATCGCCTAAACCAGTCAATTGTACTAGTTCTAATAACTGTTCTACGCGCCCTTGAATTTTCTTAACGGGAACCTTGCGAATTTCTAAGCCAAAAGCAATATTTTGACGTACAGTCCTGTGCTTAAATAGAGCATAGTGCTGGAACACAAACCCAATATTGCGATCCTGTACGCTTTGATAGGTGGCATCTTTACCAGTTAAAAAGATTTTGCCACTATCTGGTAACTCTAAGCCTGCAATTAACCTTAGCAGGGTCGATTTCCCAGAGCCTGATGGGCCAAGCAAGGCAACAAGAGAACCAGTTTTTACCTCTAAATCTACCCGATCGATAGCTTGGAAACTTCCAAAATTCTTGGATACATTTTCAACTAATATGCCCACTGCTCTTCCCCTGCCAATAATCTACGAATAATTGCTAGGATTACCGTATTACATATATACCATAAGACCATTACTTTTGAACTACTCAAAAATAAAATTATTTAGTTAGCTACAGCTACCACAATCCAGGAAGCTACAATCAGCACCGCTACAATCTAAAGCACTGCAATCTAAAGCATGACAATCAAGAACACTACAATCAGGACTCATGCTCGCAAATTCAGCACAATTGCAGCCTAAATCTGCACAATCAACGCAGTAAGTACCGTCATTACTGTTGAAGGAAGATTTGTTACCATTGCTCACTATGGCTTTTTTTGGGTTTTTGTTTGGTGAATGCAGATTTGAGTCAGACTCATCCTCAGTTGGTTCTGATTCCTCAGCTTGCGACAGCGAAGCGCCGCCACCTCTGGCAGATCGCAAAATCCGGTTAGCTTGCTTACAAGCTTGAAATCGCTGACGAGATTTAGTCAGTAAGGCTTTAAATCCATCTTCTGTAATTACCCGTTTAACATATTGAGAGCAAGATTCCCCACCATATAACACTCGGTGCGCGCAAACAAACCCTTTGTGGGGAGAAAGGTATTTTTGATATCCAGTAATTGCCACAATACCAGCTTTTCTGCCTAGAGAATCTAATAGAGAAATTTCCATTACTAATACTTCTTTATTTCGGAAAGAGAGTCCAAATCAATTTTTGTGATTGGTCAAATTTAACTCAATTCTCAAAGTATTTATACGTAAATTTACATAATTGCAGTCAAAAAAGGAATATGCATAGTTACCAAGTCAACCCAACAAAATCGGGGACAAGGAGGAAAAATCACAAATGACCAATGACTAATGACAATTGTACAGACGCGATTAATCACGTCTCTGACCATTGACTCTTGACTATTGACCCCATAGCTATTCGTATCGAAATATTAAGGAATATTGCATTTCTGTCAAAACCAGAAGCAAGAGCGAGAAATGAGCCAAACGTCCGTGGTAGGATGCTTTCGGTAAATCTCAAGATTGGGAGAAAACCTTTGACACTACGGGTTGCTGTTGTTGGTTCGGGCCCAGCTGGTTCATCTGCCGCCGAAACACTGGCAAAAGCTGGGATTGAAACTTATCTAATCGAGCGGAAGCTAGATAATGCCAAGCCTTGCGGGGGAGCCATTCCCCTGTGTATGGTGAGTGAGTTTGACTTACCACCGGAAATTATCGATCGCCGCGTGCGCAAGATGAAAATGATATCACCCTCAAATAGAGAAGTTGATATCAATCTGATAAATCAAGATGAGTATATAGGAATGTGCCGCCGTGAGGTTTTGGATGGCTTCCTCCGGAATCGTGCGGCAAAATTAGGTGCAATTTTAATTAATGCCACCGTTCATAAACTTGATATACCTACCAACAATACTGACCCCTATACCATCCATTATGTAGACCATACAGAAGGTGGCTCAACAGGTATTGCTAAAACCTTAAAAGTGGATTTAGTAATTGGGGCTGATGGGGCTAATTCCCGGATTGCGAAAGAAATGGATGCTGGGGATTACAATTATGCGATCGCATTCCAAGAGCGCATTCGTCTACCCCAAGACAAAATGGCTTATTACAACGATCTCGCCGAAATGTATGTCGGTAATGACGTTTCTACTGACTTCTACGCTTGGGTATTCCCCAAATACGATCACGTAGCCGTCGGTACTGGCACAATGCAGGTAAATAAAGCCAGCATTAAGCAGTTACAAGCAGGGATTCGCGCCCGTGCTAGCGAAAAGTTAGCAGGCGGTAAAATCATCAAAGTTGAAGCCCACCCCATCCCCGAACATCCCCGTCCTCGCCGCGTTGTCGGTAGAATCGCTTTAGTAGGAGATGCAGCAGGCTACGTTACCAAATCTTCTGGTGAAGGTATCTACTTTGCGGCTAAATCTGGGCGGATGTGTGCCGAAACCATTGTGGAAATGTCCGACAACGGTAAAAAAATCCCCACAGAAAACGATCTCAAAGTTTACCTAAAGCGCTGGGATAAAAAATACGGACTTACCTACAAGGTATTAGACATTCTGCAAACCGTATTTTATCGTTCCGACGCTACCCGCGAGGCTTTTGTAGAAATGTGCGCTGACTTGGATGTGCAAAAACTCACATTCGACAGCTACCTGTACAAAACAGTTGTCCCCGCTAACCCCATAACTCAATTAAAAATTACTGCCAAAACAATTGGTAGCTTGATTCGCGGTAACGCCTTAGCGCCCTAATAGCTTTTGGCTGTGGCGATGTCTAGCGATAAGCCGCTTTGCGTCTACGCAATCTGAACTTGCAGAGGAGATGAGGGGCAAAATTCACATTTTGCGTGTATTTGCCTCTCCACTCCTCTGCAATATTTTTTATCTATAGCTGTAGCCAGACAGATTAGGACATCAAGCTAAGATTAAACCCTGACCATAAAAGGCTTTTCAGTCTGTCAACAGTTAACTGTCAACTGTCAACAGCTATATCTGTAAATTTCTCTAGCTTGAAAAAATTTAACTATTACCTTGTCCAAGAAAATACTGTATTATACTTGGATTTAATATATACCAATATATAAAGTTTTTAAGTAGTAATATAAAGCTTGTGTAAAAATTTAATTAAGTTGGCGGAAACTTCTTGGTTTATTTCCGCATCTTTACTAAGGTATATGGGTTAGGTATCAGGTAGGAGTCGAAACCTGACGTATGAACATTAGTTTGGTTTTTGCCACTGCTATATCTGGTTGTTCAATGTTTGCCCTAGCAACATTTGGGTTTTCTAGTCAAGCCCAAGCTTTCACTCTTTCCGGTAGCGCGGATGGTGTATGGAGCAACCCGATTTTAGATGAAGCTAACCTTTGCTTAAAGACCCCGAACCATCCTGAGTGCGCAACAATGGTTCAGGGTGTAGGTACAAACAAATTTAGCTGGGGTACAGTAGCTAAGATTTCGGCTACCAAGAACCCTAATGAACTGACATTTACGGGAAATTCCTTCTCAGCAGATGAAGGCTCTTGGACGAAAATAGGTACTTTAAAATACTTTAACGCTATCAACTACGCAGACACAAATGTCAAAAATGTAACTTTAAATCTGGCTCTATCTTTTGGCGATCGCCAAAAACCAGTAAATAAATTGTTACAAGTAAATTTTAATTTAGTAAACACACCCAATCCAGCAAAACCAAAAAATATTCAAGAACTGAAAGACGCAGCCTATGCAGACCGTGTTGAATTTGCTACACCGTTACCCACAACCGAATTTATCTATAATGTAGATTCATTTATATTTGAGATCGGTGGCTTTGGCAGACCAACATTTTTCCGTCCACCTCAGACTAGTATCTCTGCTCTGGAAGATGAGTTTGCACAGAACCAGTTTGGCATTGAACATGAGATTTATGCCAGAGTAAGTTATGGGAAAAAACCTGATTCAGTTCCCCCAAAAAACAATGTACCCGAACCCTCAACCGTTGCTGGTTCATTGTTAGCAGGGATGTACCTGTTATATCGCAAAAATTTCTCTAAACAAAAAGCTAAATCTTCATGTGGGTAGTTTGCTAGAAAAAACAAGTAATTTCCAGAATACAGGAGGCAGAAGGCAACTTAGCTACTGCCTCCTGTATTATCTTGTGTGTCACGGTATCCTAGCCTGTATTGTATTCAACCGAGAACTGCTATATTTGTAGCGACTTGAAAGTGATAACGATCTGAGTTCCCCAAACTAGGCCTGTACAAGCCAAAATAAAGTATGAGGGTCATGTTCAACGTCAATGTATCAGTTCGAGTTACGATCTTGTCATACTTTCTTGTTTAAAAAGTTCTAATTCCAGAATTTTCTGGCTAAAATAGTATATCTGTTCTACTCAGACTCCAATCCCAAAAGTCCTTAAATCCATATATTTAGTTAGAGGCAGGAATGGCTATCAATACCGATACTTCTGGCAAGCAAAAAGCGCTGAATATTGTACTCAACCAGATTGAGCGCAGCTTTGGTAAAGGAGCAATCATGCGCTTAGGGGATGCTACTCGGATGCGAGTAGAGACAATTTCCACAGGCGCACTCACCTTGGATTTAGCATTGGGTGGAGGTTTACCCAAAGGTCGGGTGATTGAGATTTATGGGCCGGAAAGCTCCGGTAAAACCACAGTAGCACTACATGCGATCGCAGAAGTGCAAAAAGAAGGCGGTATTGCTGCCTTTGTGGACGCAGAACACGCTCTCGACCCCACCTATGCCGCCGCCTTAGGTGTAGATATTGAAAATCTTTTGGTTTCACAGCCAGATACAGGTGAATCAGCTTTAGAAATTGTCGATCAATTGGTTCGCTCTGCGGCAGTTGACATTGTAGTTATTGACTCCGTAGCCGCCCTAGTACCCAGAGCCGAAATCGAAGGCGATATGGGAGATGCTCACGTTGGTCTGCAAGCTCGCTTAATGAGCCAAGCTCTCCGGAAAATTACTGGTAACATTGGTAAATCTGGCTGCACAGTAATTTTTATCAACCAATTGCGGCAAAAAATCGGCGTTACCTATGGTAGTCCAGAAACCACAACAGGTGGTAATGCCTTAAAATTCTACGCCTCGGTACGCTTAGATATTCGTCGGATTCAAACCTTGAAAAAAGGTACAGATGAATTTGGTAACCGCGTCAAAGTCAAGGTAGCAAAAAATAAAGTAGCACCACCCTTTAGAATTGCGGAATTTGACATTATTTTTGGCAAAGGAGTTTCTACTATAGGTTGTCTTGTTGACCTAGCTGAAGAAACAGGAATTTTGCTCCGTAAAGGTGCTTGGTATAGCTTCAATGGCGAAAATATTTCTCAAGGTCGGGACAACGCCATCAAATACCTAGAAGAAAAACCAGACTTTGCTGCACAAATTAAGCAGTTAGTTCGTGAAAAGCTAGACAAAGGTGCAGTTGTTTCTGCTAACTCTGTCACTAAGGTAAGCGATGAAGAGGAAGAAGAAGATTTAGAAGAAGAAGAATAAACACAAAAAGATGGGATATATAGTTAATTTAGCTATATATCCCATTATCTGTCACATTCTTTTTTTAACTGGTATGGCAACTAATTCATTTTGCCTTTAATTTAAAAAAGATGAGACTTATGTTTGCTAAAAAAGCGATCTAAAATCTCAGACTTTTCTTCTTCAGTAAAGTGAGATTGCTCATATTTCAAATCATCAATTAAGTATGAGCCTTTAGTAATTTGTAAAGTACCGTTCAGAGACTGAATTTTATAATTTTTTTGGTTGCTGCTGGAATTAAGTAAATTTAGTGAATTATCATCCCTTGCGGGTACAAGCTGCATCAGTAACTCTACAGCCACTGTGGGTAGAGTGGAGCGAGTCTGATTCACAAAAAAATCAAAAGTTATCATTCCTAAACGAATGCGATCGCCATCATTAAGTTTCGTCGGCTGGTAAACTGGTTCGCCGTTGATAAATGAACCATTTGCACTGTTAAAGTCAATCAAGTAGAAGCCTTGATTATCAATATATTGAATCGCTGCATGGCGATCTGATAGATATAGATCGGCAATAGATATACCATTGCACTCATCTTTACCTATAGTCCAAATTCCCTGGGTTTGTTGCAAAGCTTGGGTTTTTTGGTCACACAGATTAGTAATTATATAAACTGTAGAACCCTCTACAACACCTTGGACGTAAATTTTATTTACTGCTGATGATGTTTGAGCTAGGTTTTCTAATTGCAGGAAGTCATCTAGAACGTTGCTATGTTGTTCATATAATTTGAGAAATACTTGAAATAAACTTAATCGCCGTTCTAGTTCTTTCTCTTGCAACTCAGCCTGTATAGATAAGCCTTTCATTGGCAAAAAATGTGATTTGCTGATTTCGGTCATTAATATTTCTTCTCAGCCTACTATCAGTGAACAATTTACTTATCGCTACTAATTAAAAACAGAGGTAGCTTAGGGCGTTAAGTTGATCGTTTTTTAGGTAACAGTTTTCTTGGGTAAATAAAAATAAATACATTTCATCAGAATCTTTTATGAAAAATTATTGTTTCGGTTTATTTTTTATTGTAAATTATTTTTAGCAAAATGTAACAGATTATAAATATAAAAAAATTATTAAAATTTTTCATTAATAATTAAAATAACGATATGCATTAGCGATACCGTTGCTCAAAAATTTTAGATAGAGCAAATAGCTGTTGCAAAGAAAATCGCCATATCATCAGCACTAGGTTTTTTCACCAACCTTTTAGCTACTAATGTTGAGTAAAGAAATCTGAGCTACTGTTCTGAAGAAGCGGAAATTACAATAAACCTCGTTTGCCATTAGGGCGGACTGTCATCCAATTTGTTTTTGCTACTACCAGTTGCTCATCGGTAATTTTGGCACCTGTGAGATTAGCACCACAAAGATTAGCACCGCGGAGATTAGCATTGCTGAGATAAGCATAGCTAAGGTCAGCACCGCGTAAATCTGCACCTTCTAAATCAGCGTTGCTAAAGTAAGCTTTGCTGAGGTTCGCATCTCGCAGATTAGCCTCATTTAGACTAGCTCTACCAAAGTCACTTTCGTGGAGATTAGCACCCTGAAGGTTAGTTTTTTGCAATTGCGCAGAATGGAAATTTGTTCCTGATAAATCAGCACCTTGCAGGTTGAGCATTTTTAAATTGTGTAAAGCAAAATCTCTTCTGCCTTTAACATAGGCGGTTAGTAAATCTTGAGTACTTAATTTTCGTACTACTTTAGGATTTTGATTTGACGAGTTATTACTATTGTTACTCTCCATCATTGTAGGTTTTGCCATTACTACCCCTGAGCGCGCTCCCCGATGCTGCAATCCCAGGCTTTCTGAAGATTTAGCTCGTCTAGCTCTAATAGCGGCTGCTACATTGGCTACTCCTAGATTATTGGGATTGCTGGCAGGATTGTTGGACAAAATTGCCGAATCTGCCATCCGGTTATGTGTCTGCTCTTTCACAGAGCCATCTGATTTAACCAGCAGTCCCTTAGCTAAACTATCTAGATAGGGTTCCATTTCCAACCCTCTAAGTACTTCTTGGGCTGACTTGTAGCGATTGCGGACTGACACTTCCAGCATTTTCCGCAACACGCTGGCTAAATGATCGCTCACTTGTACCAGTGGCTCCCAAATCATTTCCCCTGTGGAGGGATTGTATTCTATATCTTTAGGTGTTTTACCACTCAATAAATAAATACAAGTTACTCCTAGTGCGTAGACATCACTAGCGAAAACTGGACGCATCGCCATTTGTTCTGGAGGTGCAAAACCTGGAGTACCAATTGCATAAGCAGTTAATGCTGTTTGCTCGGATTGGCCGGGAAAACCTTGGGTGACTTGGTTTTTAACTGCACCAAAGTCAATTAGTACCATGCGGGAATCTTGAGTACGGCGAATCAAGTTAGCTGGTTTAATATCGCGATGAATTACCTTTTGGTCGTGAATATACTGCAGCAATGGCAAGATTTCGCTTAAAAATTGCTTGACTCCAGCTTCTGTAAAGCTACCATTACGTTGTACTTCCTGCTGAAGAGTCGCACCACTAATATATTCTTGAACTAAGTAAAATTGCTGTTGGGCTTCAAAGTAGTCTAGCAACCTGGGGATTTGAGGATGGTTACCAATTTTACCTAAGGTTCTAGCTTCTCGCTCAAAGAGTTCCCGCGCCATTTGTAAAACATGTGGTGCGGTGGCTGAGGGACGTAGCTGCTTGATCACACAACTGGGTTCTCCAGGTAAGCCTTGATCTTGGGCTAAAAAGGTTGCACCAAAGCCCCCCTGACCTAATGGTTTAACCACCTGATAGCGATTGTTTAATAGTAGTTGTGAGCCACAAGACTGACACCTTCGGCTAGTTGCCAAATTTTCTGGATGAGAACAAGTAGGATTTAAGCAGTAGCTCATGCACTGTCAACTCGCTGCACGAATGATGGTGAGTAGTTTTATACTCTCACTCCATTATTGTGATGGAAAATTGATTTGTGCCAGGTCATTTTTGCTGGAAAACCTTTGAAGAGTTCCTAAAGTTAGAATTTTCCTGACCTAATATACTGGTAATTTTACTATCATTAATTTCACTTAAATTTGACAACCAGTTATGCAGCTATTTTGGCAACTACGTGACAACTAATTTTGAGTTGCTGTACATGATAGTTTAACCATAGTTTAGCGAAAATTATTTGGTTATTTTTAATAAATTTAACATTTTTGTTCCGGGTGTGAGAGTGATGACAAAACTGTCTTTAAGATTCTTCACCCCAGGTTCGCAATTGCAAATACACAAATACTAAGGTGACTGCTAGTAGTACTGTTGCCGCCGCCGCCGCATAACCAAAATCAAATTGACCAAAAGCTTCTTGATAAATGTAATAAACCAGCAAATTTGTGGTATTCAGAGGGCCGCCACCTGTAATTACGTAAACTTGCTCAAAACTGCGTAAGGTAAATATTGCTGTGGTAACAATTGCAAATATTAAAGTCGATCGCAATCCGGGGAGGGTAATATGCCAAAATTGTTGCCAACCATTTGCACCATCGAGTTCGGCGGCTTCGTAACGGCTGGGGGGTATGGCTTGCAATCCGGCTAAAAATACGACCATATTAAAGCCGAGTTGTTTCCAAATACTTAATAAAATAAGTACTGGCATAGCCCAAAATGTATCGCCTAACCAAGGAATAGATGGGATAGCAAAGATATTTAAAAAGCTGTTTACGGGGCCAGTGGTTTGGAATAGCCAGCGAAATCCTAAGCCAGCAGCGACGAGAGAAATAATTGAAGGTAAAAAATAGGCGCTGCGCAGGACACCCCGCAAAGCCAAAGAACGGTTTAATAATACTGCTAACCCTAGAGGAATTACTAAGCTGGGAATGACTGTGGCAATGGTAAAGTAAGCAGTGTTACCCAAGACTTGCCAAAAATCGGCATTGAATAGCAAGCGCCAGTAATTTTTTAAGCCTACAAGATAAGTTCCTTTGGAGGTAAAACTCCCTGCGGTGAAACTGAGGTAAAACAAATAGGCGATCGGCCAAATGATAAATAAACCTAGTAAAATCAGGGCTGGTGTGAGAAAAATCCAAGCGGCGACTGTATCATTATCTAGCAGCTGGGTTTGATGGGAACGGGATTTAGTCATGACTATTTTGGCAGTGAAATGCGGTGGGGTGTGATTCTCTCAAGAGGTGCTGCTAAGATCCTGTCAATCGATTTGGCTTAAACGGATGCCTCAAATTTTCCCCTACTTTGGCAGATTTGCGATCGCTAGCACAATGCTGACTAACTGCCTACTTATAGCATTATCAATGACTTTGAACAAGGCTGTGCTAGCTCAAACAACACCAACACCAGCACCAACCCCAACTGCACCAGCGACAAATCAGCCAAGTAACCCAATTGCACAGCAACTAATAGGTCAATGGGAAAGTAAAGATCCTGGATCTGAGTTAATACTTACCTTTGTGTTCTCGCCAAATGGTAAATTATATATTCTTTCGCCTAATTCGCAAAAGCCGATGGCTGTGGAATTTGGGTATATTATTAACCCGACTCCACAACCAATGCATCTTGATGTGATTATTTCCCAGGAGCAAAAAAAGGCACTCACAATTTTTGAATTTACTGCTAACGGTCAGTTAAGAGTGCAATTAGATAATACCGATCCAGGTAAACCTAGACCTACAGCTTTTTCTGGTACAGCAACTTTATTTACTAAAGTTTCTGATAATCCCAAATTACCAGAAAATATCCAAATTATCGACCTTAATTTATGAGCGATCGTTCTGTTGTTGATCCGGCTACGACTAGTTTAATTTCTCCTCCTATTTCTCATCATCAATTCGCATCTACCACGCCTATAAAATTAGGTATTCTCGCTTCAGGAAATGGCAGCAATTTTGAGGCGGTGGCTCAAGCTATTGATACGGGAAAGCTGAACGCGCAAATTCAAGTTTTAATTTACAATAACCCTGATGCTAAAGCGGCAATTAAAGCTAAAAATCGCGGTGTAGAAGCGGTATTATTGAATCACCGCGATTATAAAAACCGAGAAAAGTTTGATGGGGTACTTGTACAAACTTTACAAAACTATGATGTGGAATGGGTAATTTTAGCTGGCTGGATGCGGCTGTTAACACCAGTTTTAATTGATGCTTTTCCCGAACAAATTATTAATATTCATCCCAGCTTATTACCAAGTTTCAAGGGTATCCATGCAGTAGAACAAGCTTTAGCTGCGGGGGTAAAAATTACTGGTTGTACGGTGCATTTAGTTTGTCTGGAAGTAGATAGCGGCCCTATCATTATGCAAGCAGCAGTGCCAATTTTAGCAGAGGATACGGCAGACACGCTCCATGCCAGAATTCAAATTGAGGAACATCGAATTTTACCACAGGCGATCGCCCTAGCGGCACAAAGGCGATCGCTTCTCCTCAATCATGTTTAAAAGTTAAAAAAAATGTAGTGATGGACATTGCTCATCACTACATTTTTGAGGGAAAATATCAATAGATGTAGTGAATTATTTTGTTTACCCTTTGCGCAATTTCCACATATAACTAGAAATCAAATTAGTGATAATATGGGCAATAATTGGTACTAATAAGTTACCACTCAATATTGCGCTGTATCCTAACATTAAACCAACAATTGTTGCCCACAGCACGTAAGGCCATTGTTGGGAACCACTCAGGTGCAATACACCAAAACAAAGGCTGGAGACGATAACAGCTACATGATCCGCACCTAAAGCAGGAATCATCACACCTCGGAATAATAATTCTTCACTTAATCCTGGTAGTAATCCCAGCCAAATAATATCTGGTAAAACTAAAGGTTTGAGTACTAAATCTAAGTAATAATCTGCACTTTTACGATAGGCGGGGATCAAGCGATAAGTTAAACCACTCAAAGTAGTGATAATTAATCCCAACCCCACCCCTAAGAGTAAATCTTGTTCATGCCAACGCCAAGGAAATATCGACACTCCACCAAAGCGCAACCACAGTTTGGCGACTATCCACAAAATGATAGCAGTCGCTCCCATCGCTCCTAGTACTTGGATGCGTGTTAGGTAAGGAATTTCTGGTTCTTGTTTTTGTTGTTCAACCACGGGTGTTTAGGGGAAGGGAAGGGGGACAAACAATTCAAAATTCAAAATTCAAAATTCAAAATTCAAAATTAAGAATTCTATTTGACTGTTGACTGTTGACTATTGACTGTTGACTATTGACTATTGACTGTTGACTATTGACTGTTGACTGTTGACTATTGACTGTTGACTGTTGACTAATAATTCAGTTGCTTTAAAGAATTGATTTGTGGATGGAGAATATGAGGATCGACGCCTGCTTTGTGTGCGGCTAATACACCGACTGCTTCTAAATAGGAGTTTACCTGGATGGATTTGATCCCTAAGGGTTGAGGAGGAACTTGGATTTGAGTTTGATTTTCCGCAACTGTGATAATTTGGCATCGGCTGTGATTTAAGCTGAGAATTGCACTATTACCACAAGCGGTTGCTGGTATTATTGCAGCATCAATTTGTTCTGCCCAAATATCTTCTGGTAGATATTTGCTCGTTCCTTTCTCTATGATAAATTGTGGTGCGCGACTTAAACCGACAAGTACGCACGGTAAAAAAGTATAGCCTAATTCTTCGGCGGCGGAACGGGGAGATAAATTTGCCTCTGGTGGTGCAGCAGCTAATGCGGGAGAATGGGCGCAGGGAATTTGAAAGGTACGCACAATTAAATGGCTAATAACGGCTTCTGCGCCTGCTAGGGGATCTACGCCTTTACCTTGGCGGTAGTTTTCGACTGCTTCGGTTTCCATATTATCGGGGAAACGGGCGACTACTGCGATCGCATCTGCACCAGCTTGTTTAATTAATACTTCTGCTGCTCTTAATAAACTATCGGGGTTACCAATGGTTCCCCAACTAATCCCCGATGGCGATTTACGTAATTCTATATTTAATGGCGTATCTGTAATTACATAATCTGTCAAGGTTAAGCCTAATGTCGCTCTGGCTGCATCGGCTGCTTGCAAGTGTCGCAGCCTTAATTCTGGCTCTATCCCCTGGTCTAAAAGCAAACCTATTTTATTTTTATGGACGGGACGCAAACCCCAGCACCCTGCGGCAAATTTGTCAAGTCCGTAACCTTCCACATAGAAAGTATTGGGTAGATTCCAGTACAAACTCGCACCGTTGAGGACATTGGGATGGGTTATCAGGCGATCGCACACCTGTGAGATAACTCTGGCTACTGGTAAAGCATCCCCAGCATAACCGCCGATTGCTGCTCCAACGCCAGTTGGTACAATTAAAATAGCAGTATATGGACGTTGCATATCAATTCCTGAGTGCTGAGTAGTCAGATTAATCATCAGTAGTTTAACTTTTGTTTCATATTCAACTACTCAGAACTCGTTACTCGTTACTCTGCACTTGCTGTAGTCACAACAGCTTCCACAGTAGCCTTTTGTTGTTCTGTATCCACAGCAGTAATCGCCCATCGTAAAGATTCGCCTTGTTTTTGCAATTCGGCGGCGATCGCTTGCTCTAACTCTGTGGGAGTTTCTTGGAGGTCGATTTCTGCGGTAATAAAATGGGTAGTCATCGTTGCTTATTCTCGCGAACTGTGTTTCTAGAATAACTGATATCAGCATAAAGGATGAAGTATTAAAAGAGCAATTTCTGTCAATTTTTCATCCTTTAGCCTTAATACTTCATTGTTAAATTAGTCTTTGCCAAATTGCAGTTGATAAAGTGTATCTTCTTTTTCTGTTTCCACTTTGATATCAGACAGAGGTTTAGCTACACAAAGCAACACGTAACCTTGTTGTTGTAACTTTGGACTAACGCCCATACCATCCTTTTGATCGACAGTTCCCGAAATAATTTTACCCGCACAAGTTGTACAAACACCTGCATGACAAGAACTAGGTAATTCTAAACCAGCAGCATCAGCTACAGATAAGATAGTTTCGTTTTCCGGGACTTGTAAAGTGTGGCTTTCACCTTGATGGATAACTTCAACGGTGTATGTTTTGGACATATACTAATAAATGTGATGCAACAGACAAATTTATTATTTTATCTGAATTAGTTAACAATATTGCAGATATTCAATAAACTTTTGATTTCCCACCAAGGAGCGATCGCCATAACTCCATAACCCAAGACGATTTAGTTAAGGATCTAGGACTTACGCAGTGTCAGATATTTTTCATGCTTTTTGTCAATGGTCAATAGTCCATAGTCCAAAAAGCTGAATTCTGGAGTTTAGACTAAATGGAAGCAAACAGAAAATAACAGCAACAGATTTACTGAACTAAAAAAATACACCATAAACGGGTAGGGGAAGCGCCCCAAAAAA